>JBDTPR010000008.1:0-32724 GCA_039932635.1 Candidatus Solibacter sp. | reverse complement strand
GCTTTCGGTCAACGAATCGCTCACCTTCAACGAGCTCAAGAAATTGCTGGACACCTCGGATGGAAACTTGAGCGTGCACGCGCGCAAGTTGGAAGAGGCGGGGTACGTCAACCCCACGAAGAGCTTCGAGGGCCGCATGCCGCGCACGGATTACCGGCTGACTACGGCGGGCCGGAAGGCATTGGAACGTTATCTGGATCATATGGAAGCGCTGATCGATGCAATGCGCGATCGGTAGGGGGGTCTTTTTTTTATGCCTAATAACTTTGAATTGCAAAGTTCTCTGCATGTTGGAATCATTATGGATGGCAATGGCCGCTGGGCGACCGGCCGGGGGATGCCGCGCCTCATGGGGCATCGCTCCGGCGTGGAGGCGGCGCGTCGCGTGGTGGAGGCGGCGCCAGATTGCGGCGTTGGGATTCTGACGCTGTTCGCCTTCTCCAGCGACAACTGGCGCAGGCCGGCCCTGGAAGTGGAAGCGCTGATGCGCCTGATGGCGTCGTATCTGGAGAAGGAGACGGAGCGATGCGTGCGGCAGGGAGTGCGGCTGGAAGTAATCGGGCGGCGCGACCGGTTGGATCCGCGGCTGTGCATGGCAATCGCACTGGCTGAGGCCGCGACCGCGGGCGGTAAGCGGCTATGGTTGCGCATGGCGGTGGACTACTCGGCGCGCGACGCGATTCTGGCGGCGGTGCGCGGGCTGGTCGAACTCTCGCGCGAGGCTTTGGAGCGGCGCATGGGTCCGGCGGTGGACCTTTTGATACGCACGGGCGGTGAGCGCCGGCTGAGCGATTTTCAACTCTGGGAATCGGCGTACGCGGAGCTGGTGTTCACGCGCACGATGTGGCCTGATTTCGGCGGCCCGGACCTGGCGGCCGCGGTGCGGGAATTCCGCACGCGCGAGCGGCGATTTGGGGCGGTGACTCAGGCGCCCGTGTACCGCGAGGCCTGGTTGGATTAGGGAGTTGGGAAGGAAAGGGCGAGCCCTTCTTCCTGGTGCGGTAGTTACCCCTGCGGGCGGTTCTTAGCTTGTTCAATCGCAATCTGATTGATGTGCGAGAGCGCCCTGGATCCACTGGCGCCTTCGATGGCCTTCACGGCAATGTCCTGAACCTGCTGTTTAGCATCCGAGAGCTGTTTTTCGAGCGCCGCAATCTGCGCCTGTTGATGGGCAACGTTGTCGTCGAGTGTCTTCACGCGAAGTTCGCCGAACCGCTTTTCGGAGTCGGACTCCATCTTCATCACCATGATTTCCTGCTTCAGCCGTGCCTCCACCTCGCGCCGGGACCGTTCGGAGGCGGCGTTGCCTTCCGCTTCAAGCCGCTTGGGGAAGGCCTCGGATTCTTTGCGCAGTTGTACAAGCTCAGCCTCGCGTTCCTTCAATGCGGCTTCGCGCAGTTGCCAGCTCTTTTCAAGCGCCTCCTGCTTTTCCTGATTCTTTTTGTCCTGCAGCCGAATTTCCTCGTCGTACTTGTCCTGGGCCTTCTTGCGCTCCTGAGTCTTCTTGTATTCGAAATCTTCGCCTTCCCGTTGACGCTGTTTCCTGAACCCTTCTTCCTGTTCCTTGCGTTCGCGGTCGGCGCGGGCAGCCTCCTCCTCCCAGGCAGCGCGCCGTCCGGCGATTTCCGCTTCGAGCTCCTGTTTCTGGCGGGCATAGTCCTGAACAAGCTGGTCGAGGGCGGTGGCGCCGACATCGATCTTGTGCAGGCGGTCCAGCTCTTTGCGCTCGAGAGCAACGGCTTCGCGTACCGAGGCGAGAAGTTGAACCTCTTCGATCAGCTTCACGGAGAGGCCGGAGAGAGCCTTGGATATGTCGAGGCCCAGACCGGAAATGCGCTGGACAGTCGACTCAACGGTAACGCTTTCCACGGACTCCCGCAGATCCACCTCATGGCGGCGGGAAGCATCTTCCATTTTGGGATCGGCGGACTCGCGAGCCGCCGCGGCCTGTTCCTGAATTTCGTCAAATTCGCGCTGGATTTCGGTCTTGGTGCGCTTGGCGCGCAGGGGCGGTTTTGCGGACTTGGCTGGCATTTTATGGGTCTCCGTCTTCCTGAGGTTAGCAGAATGCTGCCGTTTTCAGGCCGGTGACCCGGTGCCGCCCATTCCCTTTCCCTACGCCTTTACCACTTCCAGAATTGCCACATTCCGGCAGGGCTCGAAGAACACACGCTGCGACGCGATCTTCGCGGGATCGATGTACTCCGCCATGCTTGCCAGCTGCGCTTCGGAACGGTAGACCAGCCACCAGTCCATCACCGCTTCCATATAACCGCTGGACCACAGATCCTGGGTGAAATTGGCGATCCACACGCGGCCGCCGGGATTGAGCATATCCACGGTAGCGGCCAGCAGGCGCCGTCCGGCCTCGTCGCTCAAATAGTCATACAGGCCCAGCGCATAGATGAAATCGAAGCGTCCGAACTGTTCGCGCCCGCTGCGGATCAGGCCGAGCGCCGAGCCCTCGCAAACCTCCACGCCGCGATCTGCCCAATCGCGCCGCACCAGGGCGAGCGAGAGCGGATCCTGATCGAGCGCCACAAACCTGCCGAGCGTGCCATCGCGCAGGCTGGCGAGACGCGGCGCTTCGCGCAGATGTCCGCAGGCCACCGAGAGGATGTGCGGTCTCCCGCCCTCGGATGCGAGTCGCTCGATCTCGGCAATCGCCAGTTCCAGCCGGCCACGCACCGCGGCGGGCGCAGGCGCGGTGTGAGTGTAATCGTAGAGGCGGCGCCCCAGGTCGCTTGCCTGTTGGAGCGCGGGGAGTATGTTGCCGCTCTCGTAAATGTAGTCCAGCAGTTCCGCATCGCCCGGATAGCCTCGCGGCCGCTCGGCGGAGTGGCGCACGAAAGGGTCCTCCAGCAACGCGGGATAAAGCGCGTGCCCTCGCACCTGCACTTCCGCCCACTGCCGCCAGGAATGGGCCGGCAGGGTGGAGCGCAGGTTATGAAGTTCGTTCACCAACATTCCGATGGGCTGCTCCACCGCCACCTGATTTCGTAATGCGGCCAAGGTTCCGTCTAATAGTGTGCGCATGTCAGGCGGCCCCGGCGGTGCGCTGTTGGACGAGGTCCACCAGTTGCCCAAAGGTTTTGACACTCTGTATGTCGTCGTCCTCGACCGTGATCGCAAAGGCGTCTTCGACACCCAGGACGATATCGATCATGCGCGGCGAATCGATGCCTGCATCGTTGGTGAGGTGAGTGTTGGGCGCGAGTTGAATCGACGCGCGGTTTTTCGGGGCAAAGCGCCGCACGATTTCTTCGAGCGCCGCCGTCACATTCTGATGAGTGGTATCCATGACAATTTTCTCCCTTTTTAGGACTTGAATTTTTTGAACAAAACGCAGGAATTGACGTCCCCGAAGCCGAAGGACGCCTTGGCTACCATACGAATTTCGCGCTCGACACAGGTCCGCGGAATGAACGCATCGCACCAGTCGAGTTCGGAATGCAGGTCTTCGCAGTTCAGCGATGCATGGGCGAAGTTGCGCTGCAGTTGCAGAATGCTGGCCACGCATTCGATCGCCCCCGCCGCGCCGAGCGCATGGCCGAGCAACGATTTCGGCGCATTCAGCAGCGGAAAGCGGTTTCCCGGAAGACAGAGCGCGCGCCGCCAGTTACGAGCTTCAATGCGGTCGCCCTGGGTGGCCGTGAGATGTCCGGAAATCAGGTCGATATCACCCGGCCCCACGCCGGCGGATTGCATGGCGGCCTGGATGCAGCGCTGCACACCCTCCGGGTTTCCCGCGGTCATGGTGCCGCCGTTGCGCTGGCCGCCGCAGTTCACAGCGCCACCCGCGATCTCGGCATAAATCCGCGCCCCACGGCGCTGCGCGCTCTCCAGACTTTCCAGCAGTAGGGCACCCGCGCCCGCCGCCGGAACGAAGCCGCACGCGGACGTGCTGAGGGGCCTGGAAGCCTGCTCCGGCCGATCGTTGAAGCTGCGGCTCAACACGCGCATGGCATCGAAGCCCGCCCAGATGTAAGGTGAATCGCCTTCGCAGCCACCCGCCAGCACACGCGCGGCGCGGCCTTCGCGGATCGACCAATAGCCGCTGATGATGCTCTCCGTGGAGGTGCTGCAGGCGCTACTGTTGCTGGTGACCTGGCCGCCGGCGCCCACCAGTCCCGCGATGCGCGCGCTCACGGCACTGGCCATCACGCGCTCTGGAACGGCGCTGCCCATGCGCCGGACGCGCGCTCCATCGGTCATCGGCACCAGGACCTTGGCCGTGGTCTCCACTCCGCCAATGCCCGAGCCGAAGATGATGGAGGTGTCCCAATCCGGCGTGTCGGGGTCGATCGGGAGGCCGGCATCGTGCCAGCAATCCAGGGCGGCGATGCTGCCGAGGACGGCATAACGGTCCATGCCCATCTGCATGACGGCGTCGAAGTAGCGGTCGCGCAAGTCATCCAGTCCCTCCGGAACGCCGGCCACCAGGCAGGTAAAGCCCAGGGCTGCGAGCGCGGGTTGCGCGCGAACGCCGGAGATTCCGGCGCGTAAAGCGTACTCGAAATTCTCAATACCGTGCGCGTTAGGGGCTAGTACGCCCATGCCTGTAATCACGACTCGCCGGTCATTTGCGATGTTCATATTGCCCTCCTGCGTCTATGGGAAATAGCGCGGAACATGGCGGGAACGGGACAAACTTTTTCTGTCCCGCTGCGCCCGGCATTCACGCTGTTAAGGATGATGACGGCCGAAGGATTGAACTCCGAAAGAAACTTGCGCACCTCGCTGCGCGGATTGCGCCGCAAGTCCACGGCGTTGGCGCTGGCGATTGTGGCGGCGGACATCCTGCTGTATGCGGTCTGCGTCTACGGCGCGCTGCGCACCTCGGGCGACTGGCGAGGCTGGTGTTTCGGCCTGACGGAGGGCGGCGCGATTGCGATGCTCTTCATCGTGGGACACGACGCCTGCCACGGCAGCTTCACACCCAGTCGCACGCTCAACGGCGTGCTCGGACGCCTGGCGTTCCTTCCCTCGTTAACGCCATTCCGCACATGGGAACTGGGTCACAACCAAACCCACCACATCTATACCAATCTAAAGCCGCTGGATTGCGTTTGGACTCCGCTCACCAAAGCCGAGTATGACGCCCTGCCCCGCCGGCGGCGCGCGCTGGAGCAGATTTACCGCAGTGTTCCGGGGGTGGGACTGTACTACGCCTGCGAAATCTGGTGGCGTCATTTGTGGCTTCCGCTGACACCGGGTTATCGACGCGATTGCGCTTTGTGCGCGGGCTACGCGGTCGCGCTCTCCGCGGCGGCGCTGCGTTTCGGGTGGGACGCGTGGGTGGCCGCCGTGCTGCTGCCGTTCGTGGTTTGGAACTGGGTCATGGGGTGGGCGATCTTCGAGCATCACACGCACCCCGAGGTGCCATGGTTCGACGATGAGGCGGAGTGGCGGGCGGCGGGAGCGCAGGTGGCCTGCACCGTGCACATCGTGCTGCCGGCCTTCGCGGACAGGATGCTGCACTTCATCATGCACCACACTGCGCATCATCTGGACGTCACCATCCCGATGTACGAACTGCGCGCAGCACAGCGCGCGGTGGAGCAGGCAGGCACCCGCGTGATCACGTATCGCTGGACGCCGACATCTTTTGTACGGCACTTGCGGATCTGTAAACTTTACGATTTCGAACACCGGTGCTGGACCGGATTCGATGGCCGCAGCCGTTCGTGAGGTAGAGCAGCAGTTCGCCGCTTTTTGGCGGGTGCTAAATTGGAACTCGCACGTCCAATTCTGCAATGCGTCTGCTTTGTTCGTCTCTGCTGCTGGCGTCCGTCGCGTTCGCCCAGACACCTGCGTCGGACGTTTCCGCTGACAATGGGATCCGGATCCGCGAGTTTTACCGTCTTGCGTCTCAGGTTCAGAACAGCGTCTGGCTCAAGTGGAGCCAGGCTCCCGATGCCCTGCTGCTGGTTACGCAGGAGCACGAGTTTCTGACCCATCACGCCACGCCCAAAGACTTTCAGCCGGCCGGCAAGGAATTCGTGGTGCGCCCGCGCCAGTTCCAGCCAAACCTGCAGGCCACCTTTCCCGCCTTCGGCAGCACGCCGGTGATTGTGGTGGGAGAACCGAAGAACACCAGCAGCAAGACCAGTACGCCGTGGCTGATCACGCTGCTGCACGAGCACTTTCATCAACTGCAGTATTCGCAGCCTGACTACTACGCCGGCACCGACAGTCTCAGTTTAAGCAAGTCCGGCGGCGGCGCCATGTGGATGTTGAACTATCCTTTTCCCTACGACAAGGCGGAATTGGCGGGTGATTTCGCAACCCTGAAAGACCTGCTCCTACAGGCGGCGAAGGAACGCGACCCAGACTGGTTCAAGACCCACGCCGCTGACTACGTCCAAGCGCGCAAGAAGTTCTTCGGACAGTTGGCCGACGACGACCGGAAGTATCTCGAGTTTCAACTCTGGCAGGAGGGGATCGCGCGTTACACCGAGATCAAGGTGGCCCAGGCTGCGGCGGCTTACCGCCCTTCGCAGGAATACATGGATCTCGCGGACTTCACGCCCTTCGCCGGATTTGGTGCAAAGCGGTTGCAGGATACCTACGAGGAACTCAAGGCCGTCGTATTGAGCCAGCGCAAACGCGAAGTGGCCTACAGCTTCGGCGCGGTCGAAGGCCTGCTGCTGGATCGGCTGCGTCCCAGCTGGAAAGCCTCCTATTTCACGCGGCCTTTCGCCCTCGGCCCTTACTTCGACGAGTAGGTCTTGCGGGCCTGCGCGACGATTTCCTTGACGCGCGCCATCAAGGTGGGCGCGTGATAAGGAATGCCGTCCTTGATGGTCCACTCGACTCCGCCGCTATGCACCTGCTTGCCATCGCGGATCTCCTCGGTGCCCGTGGGATAGAGCACTTTCAGATTTTCCAGCGGATTTCCGTTGACCACGATCAGGTCGGCGGTGAACCCGGCGCGCACTCGTCCCAGTTTTTCTTCCTGTCCCAGGATTTTGGCGTTATTGCCGGTGGCTTGCTGGATGATTTTGATGGGATGGAAGCCCGCCTCCTGGTGCAGTTCCATGCTGCGGATCAGACCGAAGCCGTACATCTGATAGATGAAACCGGCGTCGTCACCCATGCCGATGAGGCCGCCGCGGCGGTCGAAATCGCGCAGCGCGGCCATCCAGAGGCGGTAGTTTTCTTTCCAATACATCTCGTCGGTAGAGGTCCAGCCCAGGAAATAGGAACCGTGATTGGCGGGGTTCGGTTGGAAATATTCGGCGAGCGTGGGATGCAGATAGTCGGCGAACCAGGGCTGCGTTTGGGCGCGCTGCAGATCGCGACTGGCCTCGTAGATATCGAGCGTGGGCACCCAGGCGACATTCGCCTTCACCATGCCGTCGAGCACCTTACCGAGACGCTCGGGGTTGGACTCACGCCAGAGGCGCCCTGCATAGCGGAAACGGTGGGTCTCGTTGTTGTAGTTGTAGGTGGAGGGAAAGTGCTGAACGCCGTCTTCGATGGCCGCGTCGGGAATGCCGTACCAGTGCTCGATGCTGGTGGTACCGAATTTGATGTCGTCCCAGGCGTTGGTCTCCTCGACGCCTGCGTGGTGGGCGATACGCAAGCCTACCTTGTGGGCTTCGTCCTCCATGGCGGCCATGGTGTCGCGATCGATGCCCAAGATCTTGATGCCGTCCACCCCCTGCTGCTTCAAGGCCTGGACTTTGGCGCGCGCATCGACCGCATTACGCGGCCTGCCGAACATCGGGTAGATGAAAACGCGCGGCGCGGCCAGAGTGCCTTCGGCGCTCTGCTTGCGGATTTCCAGCGCGCGCTTGGTATCGCTGCCCACGTCGCGAATGGTGGTGATGCCGCAGGCCAGCCAGATATTGAGTTCGTACTCCAGGGGCTGCGGCCTGCCGGCGCGATCCTCCTGCAGGTGGGCGTGCGCGTTGATCAGCCCCGGCAGCACGTATTTTCCGGTGGCATCGATTACGGCATCCGCCTGCACGGGCGCACGCCCGCCGCGCGCGGAGGCGACCGCGTCCAGCGGAATCACGTCGGTGATCACGTTGTTTTCGACCACGATATCTTTGGGTCCGCTGGCGGGCGTGCCGTTGCCGTCCACCACGATGGCGTTGTGGATCAGGAGGCGGCGCACGCGCTTGCCACTGGCGGGAGTCTGCGCCAGCAGGCACCCGGCGAGAGAGAGTACGAGAAGCGGGGTTCGAAGCATGCGAATGATTGTGCCACGCCTGGGTGATTTTGAACAGTCGCGATTCGAACAGACGCGAACAGACGCCAGTTGGATGCCGTCCCCACGCCATGTTAAAGTCAAGGGCGGTGGCCTCTTTCGGGGCGCGTAGCTCAGTTGGTTAGAGCACCTCGTTTACACCGAGGGGGTCCGGGGTTCGAGTCCCTGCGCGCCCACCACTCTCAGGCCCGGTTGCCCAGAGATAGTGCTGCGTTTTGGCGGTGCCTTGATATGTCGAAACGCGTAACCAGGTTCCTTGACTGTGCATAGTCCCCGCTTTGTGGCAACCACGTCCCTGATCGTCCTGGTCTACCTCGGCCTGGGACTTACCAATGTATTCCTGCGCGCACCCTGGTGCGACGAGGCTTGGTTTAGCAGTCCCGCCTACAATCTTGGCTACAAGGGCTTCATGGGCACGACCGTGCTGGAACCCGCCAGCAGCACCTGGAAAAGCGTCAACCTGACGGGTATCGATCGTCACACCTATTGGGTGATGCCGCTGAGTTTGTTGCAGAACGCCGCGGCGTTCCGGATCTTCGGCTTCAGCGTTTTTTCGATACGGCTGATTTCGATGTGCTGGGGACTGCTCGCCCTGGCCGCCTGGGGCGCGATTTTGTGGAAGCTCACGGGCAGTCCCTTGCTCACGCTGGGCAGCCTCGGGTTGATCACAGTGGACTACCATTTCATGTTGCAGGCGTCGGACGGACGCATGGATGTCATGACCGTAGCGTTGGGTTGGAGCGGCGTTGCGGCGTACCTATTGCTGCGGGAGCGCAGTTTTCTTCTCGCCGTGGGCGTCAGCCAGAGCCTGGTCGCGATGGCGTTCTTCACCCATCCTAACGGCCTCATGCTGGCGCTGATACTGGCAGCCACAACACTGTACTTCGATCGTGCCCGCGTACGCTTCGGTACAGTGGCTATGGCGGCGGTTCCCTACTTGGTGATCGCCGCCGGATGGGCGCTGTACATCTCTCAGAGCCCCGCGGATTTTATGGCGCAATTCGGGGGCAACGCGGCTGACCGGGGACCCACCATCACGACACCGCTGGCCGCGCTCGCCCTGGAAATCTCGCATCGTTATATGGACAATTTCGGTATGGCGGACTGGAATTCCGCTGTCGGGCGGCTCAATACAGTCCCGCTCGCGATCTTCCTGGTGGGCATCGCCGCCTGCCTGATGGTCCGCGAGATCCGGCAGGATCGTGCGTACCGCCTGCTGCTGATCTGGACCGGGATCGTGTGCTTTTTCCTGACGGAACTGGAAGGCCTGAAGACTTACATGTACCTGATCTACCTCACGCCGCTTTACTCGATAATGCTGGCCGTCGCGGTACGTTGGGTGTGGCTCCGCAGGCCGCGATGGAGGCTGCCTCTGGCTGCTATCCTACTGCTGTTCGTGGGACTGCAGGCGACGCGTACGCCCATCACGGTATCGCGTCGTCCACGGCAGGAGACGTTCGATCCGGCAGTGCGGTTCCTACAGGCGCGGTTCAGACCGGATACCTTCATCATGGGAGATGCGGCCCTGATATTCGGCCTGGGACCAGAGTGGAAGGTTCTCGACGATTTTCGCCTTGGCTACGAGAGCGGCAAGCGCGCTGAAGTTGTGGTGATCGATCCGTCGTGGGAAGACCGCATACAGATGATGCAGTCCTTGAAACCCGCGGCATTCGCCTTTGTCAGCGAGTTGCTGAGAAGGGAATACCGGGAAGCGTACAATCAGGGAGGGTACCGTATCCTGATACGTAATCCAGAGACGGCAAGCGGCAGAGAATGAAACCCATCGTCGTCGAAGCGCCCGTCGAAGCCGGCATGACCAAGACATCACTCGATAAAAGCAAAATCAAGATCCTGTTACTGGAAGGAGTCCACTCCAGCGCCACCGAGAAATTACGCGCGGATGGCTACAGCAACGTCGAATCGCACCAGAAGGCCCTGCGCGGACAGGAACTGGAGAGCGCCGCGGCCGACGCCTACTTTATCGGCATTCGCTCGGCGACCTATCTGAATCGCGAGTTTTTCGAGAGCGCGTCGCGCCTCACCGGCGTGGGCTGCTTCTGCATCGGCACCAATCAGGTGGATCTGACGGCGGCCGAAGAGCGCGGTATCCCGGTATTTAATGCGCCCTTCTCGAACACGCGTAGCGTGGCCGAACTGGTGCTGGCCGAAGTGATCGTGCTGATGCGGGGGATCCCGCAGCGCAATGCGGCGGCGCATCGCGGCGAGTGGCTGAAAACCGCGACGGGCAGTCGCGAAGTGCGCGGCAAGACGCTGGGCATTGTGGGCTACGGCCATATCGGGACGCAGGTGGGCGTGCTGGCCGAATCGCTGGGCATGCAGGTGATCTTCCACGATACGGAAACGCGCCTCGCACTCGGCAACGCGCGCCAGACGCAATCGCTGGACGCGCTGCTCGCGGCGGCCGATGTGGTGACGCTGCATGTGCCGGAGACGGCGTCCACATTCCAGATGATCGGCGGCGAGCAATTGACGCAGATGCGGAACGGTGCGGCGCTGATCAACGCGTCGCGCGGCACGGTGGTGGAGATCGACGCCCTGGCCGAGGCGCTGCGCGCAGGCCGCCTCTCGGGGGCTGCGATCGACGTGTTCCCGGCCGAGCCGAAGAGCATCAACCAGGAATTTCTCTCCCCGCTGCGCGGCATGGACAATGTGTTGTTGACGCCACATATCGGCGGCAGCACGGTGGAGGCGCAGGAGAATATCGGCGTGGAGGTTGCGAGCAAGCTGATCAAGTACAGCAACAACGGGTCCACGCTCGGAGCGGTGAATTTTCCGGAGGTGTCGCTGCCCGAATATCCTGGTAAGCACCGTGTGCTGCATATTCATCGCAATCAACCCGGCGTGCTCTCGGCGATCAACGCGGTGTTCTCGCAGGAAGAGATTAATATCGCGGCGGAGTATCTGCAGACGGACGCGAAGGTGGGCTACGTGGTGATCGACATTGAGACCGGCGAACGCGAAGAGACGCAGGAGATCCGGCGCAAGCTGGAAATCGTGCCGGGAACCATTCGTACGCGGATACTGTATTAACCCTGTCTTCGAAATACGCGTTCGGTCACCGCGTGCAACATCATGTGGCGATGATCGCGAGTCATGCAGGTGAAGAAGGCCGGGACGAATAACGCGGTAGCGCAGAGGGCTCCCATGCCGATCAACTGCCGCCACGAATCGCCGGCGATCCCGGCCTCTTTGATGGCTCGCACCAATAGCAGCACGGGGATCGCGGTGAGAATCGGACGCAGGTAAATCCCCTGCATGTAATTCACGAACGATTCGTTGAGGGCTCTGCACACTAGCCACGGCACATACAGGCCGCGATTAGCCACGGAGAGCAAACCCATGACCCATGCCACACCCAACAACCCGTAGTGCGGCAACACCAGCCAGATGCCAAGCAGTCCCAGCAGGCCCTCCGCCAGCAGACCCTTAGCCATGCGGTCGTGGCGGCTCAGGCCGTACAGCATGGACGTCGAATTGAACTGTCCCGCGACTGCAATCATGGTGGTCAGCGCGATCACCGGCAGCAGCGGGCCGGAAACTTCGGCCACCTCCGGCGATTTCACCCAGCGGGCCAGCAGTTCCTTGCCATAGACGAGCACGAAAATCACCAGCGGCAAGAACAGGGTGACGCAATAGCGATTGAGATGAATGCCCAGGCTATAGACCGCTTTCTCATCGCCCTTGGTATGCATCTCCACCACGTTGGACCGGGTCACGTAGCCGATGCGCGTTACCGCCTCAACGGAATAAGACAACAGTCGCGACGGGAACGTGTAGAAGCCCACGAGCGCCATCGAGCCGATGTGGCCGATCATCAACGGCGTACCCTGATTCAACACCAGGTTGGAGACATTGGCCACGAAGGAATGCACGCCGTATTTCTGCATCTCGCGCACCAGGCCGAAATCCAGATACCGGCGCGAAAGGCGCATTTCCGGGAATACGCCGCGGAAGGCCAGCATGGCCAGGAGGTTTCCGATCAACTGCCCGAGCACCACTACCGCGCCCAGTTCCTTCAGCCCGAAGCCGTAGTACAAAAGCGCCGCGCAGCCGGTGGAGCGAATCACCAGTTGCGCTACCAGCGTGCGCGTCATATGGTCGTAGCGCTGGAAAGCCTCCAGGCAGGAGCTGAAGAAATGCAGCGGGAAATTGAACGCCCACCCCAAGCCCACGATCAGGATCATGGTGCGGAAATCGGCGCGATTCTGAGGGTCAGAAATCTTGAACAGGTCTATCGCCAGCCAGGCCACCCCCACCGCCGTCAACGCAAATACCACGGCCACACAGCAGAAGTACACCAATCCAGTGTTGATTACGCGGTTGATCTGCTCCGGTTCGTTACGCGCCCTGAACTTTGCGACGAACTGCGTCACCGAGGTATTGAACCCGAGGTCGAAGAACCAGAGGTACTCCACCAGCGAAAACACCGTGACCCAGATGCCATATCGCTCGGGCCCCAGTTTGTGGAGTATATAGGGCGAAATTGCCAGGCCGATGACGATATTGAGCACCACGCCCACCCAATTCCACAGCACGCCGATGAAGAAGCGGCGAGCGCGGGGCGCAGGTTGTGGGGGTGGAGTCGCGATGGCAGTATCGCTCATGGACGGAGTTTCAGACAACTCCTCAGTCTATCGCACCATGCTTACCCGAACCTCCGTGAACGCCACAGGAACGCCATCGGAATGTTAGCCTAGTGACTTATGGAAGAACGGCAGCGGGTGCTGGCGGGGTTGATCCGTGCGGCATCGAATAAGGCTGTAGACCCCGAGGTGGACGAATCGCTGTTCGATTCCGGCGTGCTGGACTCCTTCGCTCTGGCCGACCTGGTCAGCGCCATCGAGAAAGAGTTCCACATCAGCATTCCCGACTCGGACCTGAGTCCCAAGAAATTCGAATCGATTGCGCGCATCGAGCGTTACCTCGATAGCAGGCAATAGGCGGTTTCATTGGCTTTCCTCAAGGCTTTGGGCCGGTACGTGCCGGAACGCGTGGTGACCAACGCGGAACTGGCGGGGCGTTTGGAATGCACTGTCGAGTGGATTCTGGGCGCTAGCGGCATCGCAGAGCGGCGTTTCGCCGCCGAGGGTGAAAGTGTAGTGGACATGGCGGTGGCGGCAGCGCAAGATTGCCTGCTGCGCGCGAGTCTGGATGCCTCCGCAATCGGCATGCTGGTGGTGAGTTCGGGATCTGCCGAAGAACGCTTTCCGGGGCCGGCGGCGCGTGTGGCACGGCAATTGGGCTGCGGCCCCATTCCCGCCTGGGACCTGCCGCTGGCCAGCGCCGGCGGACTCTTCGGCATGTCGCTGGCGAACGCCATGGCGCCGCAATACGGCAACGCGTTGGTGGTGGCGGCCGAAAAGATGTCCACGCTCGCCATGCATGAGCCGCTGGATCGCAACATCGCGATTCTATTTGGCGACGGCGCGGGCGCCTGCCTGGTCTCTGCGCGCGACGGCTTCGCCGCTATCACCCGCGAAGTGCTGCATTCCGATGGCAGCTTCGCCGGCGACCTGCATGCCGGATGGGATGGCCTGCTGCATATGAACGGTCGTACGGTGATTCTGCAGGCCGGGCGCAAACTGCCCGGTGGCATCGCGGAAGTGCTGGCGCAGGCAGGTCTCGCCGCCGGCGAGGTTGAAGCCTTCCTTGTCCACCAGGCGAATCAGAATCTGATCGACCGCGTGGCACAGGCGCTGGGCGTACCGTCCACACTCTTCTACTCCAACATCAAGCGCTATGGAAATACGTCGTCGGCTTCCATGCTGATTGCGGCGGCCGAGTATTTCGCGGAGACGCCGATGACGGCCGGGCCTGTCGTGTTCGCCGCATTCGGCGCCGGTTTCCACTGGGGCGCCCTCCTGCTGGAACGAGCGATCTAAGCCGCGCCGGCAGTGCAGTTTGGGCGGGATTCGCGGGACCGTTTGGTATAATTCGAAATCGAACTCTCACCGCCGATGAAGACCATCCTTCCCATCGTTCTCCTTTTTATTGTGCTTGCCGTTGTGAGCGCCCACGTGAACCTGCCCGGCACCGACGAGGCATGGTTCGCGAGCCCGGCGGTCAACCTGATCACCAAGGGACACTATGGCACTTCGGTGCTGGATCCAACGGCTGCCTTCCGGCAAAATAATCTCACCGGGATCACTCAGCACACCTACTGGATCGCGCCGTTATACGGGGTGGCGCAAGCGGTCTGGTACAGCATCGTGGGCTTCGGGCTGATGCATCAGCGCTACCTCTCCGCCGTGTGGGGACTGGTCGCTATGTTGGCGTGGTTCCGCATCCTGATGATTACCTGCGACGACCGGCGAGTGGCAACGCTGGCCATGGCGTTGACAGCGGTGGATTTCACGATGCTCCTGGCCAGTTCCTGGGGCCGCATGGATATGATGTCGGCGGCGCTGGGCAGTGCGGCAATCGCGACGTATTTATCGCTGCGCGAGAAAAATCTGCTGCGCGCGGTCCTGGTCAGCCAGGCGTGTGTGGCGGCCGCCGGGCTGAGCCACCCGCTCGCCTTGGGATATCTGGTGGGAATGCTGGTGCTGACCCTGTACAAAGACCGGCGACGGATTCGAGTTTCGCACGTGCTGGCAGCGGGTGTACCGTATGTGGTGGGCGCGATTGGGTGGGGACTGTACATCATGCAGGCTCCGCATGATTTCATGCTGCAATTCGGCGGCAATGCCGCCGGACGCAACACGTCACTGACCGATCCGTTGAGCATGCTGCACGTCCAGTTTGTGGAACGCTACTGGAACATGTTCGGGATGGCTCCGGATACGCGCGGGTTGAGCCACCTGAAGGTACTGATTCTGGCGGTGTACGCGGCGGGCGCGTTGGCGGTTTATTTCACCCGCGGAATCCGGATGCATCCGGGCTATCGGACGCTGCTGGTGACCGGCGGGGCAACCATCCTGACCATGATGTATATCGACAACGAGTCGCACTACTTCTACCTCGTTCACTTCATCCTCTGGTTGATCGCGTTCACCGCGATCGCGACGGTCTGGTATTGGGATCGCTACCCAGCGGCGAAGTGGGCACTGGCGGGCGCGATGTTGGTGGTGCTGGCCGTCCAGTTTGCAACCATCGGGCGACGGGTGATGCTGAGCGCGTATACGAAACAATATCTGCCGGTGACGAACTACTTGAAGCCGCACGCGCAGGCCAGGAACATGATCTTTGGGAGTTCGGAACTGGCCTACGAGTTGGGATACATCGACAACCTGGTGGACGATCAGCGCCTCGGCTTGCGTACCGGCAAGCGCCCGGACTTCGTGGTCATCGATGGCAATCGCTACGCCGAGTGGATTCCGCAATACGAGGTGCGGGAACCCGAAACGTATCGCTACATCCGCACCATGCTGGATGGCCAATTCCACGTCGTGATGGAAAACCCCGCCTACAAGGTCTACGCGCGCAATGGCGTAGCTCCCTAACGTTTAGAAGGATAGCCGCGTTCCCAACTGGAAGGCTCTCGGGCCGCCGGTGCCGAAGATGTTGCTGAAACGGCTGGTGGGCTGTCCGAAGCCGGGGGCCAGCAAATTGTCGGCGTAACCGCTCAGGTTGGCGTGGTTGAACACGTTGAACACCTCGCCGAAGACCTGCCATTCCACCCGCTCTTTGAAGTGAAAGAGCTTGGTGACGCGCAGATCCTGCGAAGTGAACAGGCGGCCGGTCTCGAAATCCGTGGGTAGCATGACGGTGGGAAACGTCTGCGCCGGATTGGGTCCCTTTTTTCCGGCATAGGTCTGGTTGTACTGATTCACCAGGCTGACCAGATCGCCCTTGTCGAGGCTGAAATTGAACTGGTTGGTGTCCGAGCCGGGCAGCAGGAATTCGTCCACGCCGGTGCCATAGAAATCCGTGCCGGTGATGATGGGCTGGAAGGGCTGGCGGGTATTAAAGGTCGATATGAACGACACCTGAATGCCGAAGGGCAGCTCCACCATCCCGGAGATGTTTAGCACGTGGCGCGGCGAAGAGGGCCCGACATTCTGCATCCAGTTCTTCAGATTGGTGACCGGCGTATTGAGTTGGTTCAGTCCGTAGATATTCTGGTCGCTTTGCAGGGCGTAGCTGACGCCGATCTGGTGACGGTGGCTGAAGCGTTTGTCGGCGCGCACCAGCAGGGCTTTATAGGTCCCGTTGCCGCCGCTGATGGTAGCGCCGATGGGACCGTTGGAACACTGCACGAGCGGCACCGTGGCCTGAGTGGGGGCACAGGTCGGGATCACGGGTCCGCCGACCGCGTTGTAGTGGTTGAGATCGATGCCGCGGAACTTCTCGTGGATGTAGTGGCGGAAGGCGAAGTCGGCCGTCACGGCGAAATCGCTGGTCACCTGGCGCTGCATGCCGAGGCTCAGGTGTTGCGCCTGTGCGGGCACGAAATCGTCCACGAAAAGATCGCTGCCGGTTTTAAAGACGTCGATATTACTCACGCTCAGATCGGTGTTGTTGGGATTGATGTGCAACTGCGCGGTGGCGGCGGCGCGTATCAGCGGCAGGATCGCATTGAGCAGGTTGCCCGAGAAGCCCGTAGGCACGCGCAGGTCCAGAGGCGTGCCGGGCGGCAGGCCGGGGATGCCGGGAATCGGATTCGGCACGATGGAGCCGGGCAGCGGCAGATAGCCGGTGCCGAGCGGTCCGAGGTAGGCGCGTTCCACCAGGCGCGTTTCAATATTCAGCGTGTCGTAGAAGATGCCGCCTCCGCCGCGAATCACGGTTTTATTGTCGGGGAGGGACCACGCGAAGCCGGCGGCGGGAGTGAAGCGGAGGTAGGCGTGCTTCTCTTTGCCGAGTCCGTCGGCTCCGAAAATGGGGGCGAGAAATTGAGGCTTGGTGATGTCGTGGTTCAGAGCGTTGCTCTCGAAGGACCACGCCAGGCCGTAGTTAAGCGACAAGTGCGGGCGGACTTTCCAGGTGTCCTGCCAGTACAAATGAAACAGGCGGTCGTGATCGGCCTGATCGCGCTGGAAGGTGGGCGGCTGATTGATGTCGCCGATGCCGAAGACGAAGTTCTTGAGCGGCAGGCTGAGAACGTCGGTGGCCGTGTTGAACGTCTTGGGGAGGATCGCTGATAGAGGCGGATTGAGCTGGCGAACTTCCTCAGGAGAAAATAGGGTCATGGCCGCCGGGGCGTCGAGCGTGTAGGTTCCCGTGCCTTTGAGGAACTCGATTTCGCCGCCGAATTTGAAGCGGTGAGCGCCGTGCTGCCACGTCATGTTGTCGGCAAAGATGTGACGCCGCACCAGGCGACTCTGCGGCGAGTTGGTCTGATTGCCGAAGGCCACGCCAGCACCGGTCACCAGCACGTGAGCGCCGCCCAGACCGATACAGCCCGGGCACTCTTCCTCCACCGGCGGCCTGTTGTGATTGCTCCAGAAAGTGTTGGAGTAGCGGAACTCGTTGACCAGCGTAGGACGCAGGGTGCTGATCAGCGAGAACACGCCGGAATCCGCCCAATTGGTGTTGACCTCCCAGGCCGAGGGCATCGAATTGATCTCTCGCGGGGCGAAGGTATTGTTGCCATCGTGCGAGTAGCGGATGAAGGCAGTGTGCGCCGTGCTGATGCGGTAGTCGAGACGGGCGTTCACCAGATCGTCGTGTTTGGGACTGGGAGTGACGCGCGCCATCCCAATGAATGCGGCATCGGTGGGGACGGCGGTGTAGACGCCGCGCTGATTGTTGTGCTCGTACGCGGCGAAGAAGAAGAGGCGCTGCTTGACCACGGGCCCGCCGACCCAGAGACCGCTCTGTCGGCGCGCGAAGAACGGGTCCGGCGTCAGCGGATTGCGCTGCAGGCCGGGATACGCGGCCATGTGGTGATCGCGGAAGAAGAAGAAGCCGCTGCCGTGGAACTGGTTGCTGCCGCTGCGCGTGACGATGTTGATGGCGCCGGCGGCGGTGATGCCGGTGGAGAGATCGAAGTTGACGCTCGAGATCTGGAACTCCTGCACGATCTCCTGCGAGAAGTTTTGCTGCGTGCCGCCGTCCACGGCGTCGTTGATGCGCGCGCCGTCCACGGCGATGCGGGTGCGGTCCGGATCGCCTCCCAGAACGGAGACGTCCATGGCGCGGTTGTAATCGCCCTGGTAGTTGGAGGAAATCGCGACCCCGGGAGAGAGAAAAGCGAGTTGCAGGAAACTGCGTCCATTCAGCGGCAACTCCTGAATCTGTTTGCGCGTAATCACCTGATCGATGGTGTGCGATTCCAGTTCAAGCTGGGGATTGATGGTGTCAACGGTAACGGTATCCTTCTGTTCTCCGACTTGAAGGCGCGCGACTACGGTGGTGATGCCACCGGTGGCGACGACGGCATTGGCGGAAAACGCCCGGAAGCCTGGAGCTTCGACGCGCATTTCATAAGTCCCGGCCGCCAGCGATGGCACCGAGTATTGGCCGCTCTGGTTGGTGACGAGGCTGCGCTCGAAGGCAGTGGCCGCGCTCTTTACTTTGATCGAAGCATTGGGCACCACGCCGCCGGAAGCATCGTACACCGTGCCGGCGATTTCTCCGGTGGGCGCTTGGGCAAACAGGGCCGATCCCAGCAACAGCATCCCCAGAATAGATTTCATGAGATTTATTCAGCCACAGTGCATGGCCGATAGCAAGAGGAAGAGCGCGTTTACACACAGCCCGGCGTAATTAGCGGAAATTCTCAACAAACATCAAGTCTGCACCCTGCTCGTCGATCTGCGAGTAGATCAGGTATCTTCCGTCTGGGGAGAGGCTGAGGCCGAGGTAGGTCGGCTTGGTGATGCTGGAGATGCGCGAGTCTTCATGCGTGGAGCGCTTGAAGCGGCGAATCGAGATCTCCGTGGGGGATTCGTCACGCAGATAATAGATCGTGTCGCCGGCAGGAACGAAGCCGCGGTGTGACACCCCTCGCAGCACCTCTCGTTCCCCGCTGCCGTCCAACGCGGACTGCCAGAGGGTAGGATCGACCTCGTCCTTGGTGTAATACAGCGACGTTCCCGAAGTATCCTCGAAAGCGGTCAGGCCCCCTGCGCGGGTCACCTGAACCGGCGCGCCCCCGACGACGGGAACCTTCCAAATCTCGCCTCTGCCATTCGTCGTCGTCACGTAATAGACCCACTTGCCATCCTGAGACCAACTGGGGATGGCGCCGCCGTCGGACTCCGGCGTGAGCCGGCGCGACGCCCCTCCGCCGGCGCTGGTCACGTAGATATGGAAGCGCCCCTCCCACGCGGAGTCGTACGCTATCCACTTGCTGTCGGGAGACCAGCGCGGAGTGCCGGTGATGAACCGCCTGTTCACATTGGTGATTTGCGCACAGTGCGCGCCATCGCTGCCGCAGGCCCAGATTTCAATCCAGCCGCTACGCGTGGACTGAAACACAATCCTGGAGCCGTCCGGGGAGTATCGGGCATCCTGATCGTTGGCGGTGGAGGCGATCAGACGCTGTGGGGGAGGCGCGGTCGACCCGGCAGCGGGAATTTCCTGCCGCCAGATATTCGTATCCTGAGTCTCTCGCGAGAAGGCGAGCCTGCCGGACTGCGACAGGACGGGGGTTGTCATGTCGCTAAGGCCCGTGATCTCGCGGGGTACTGCACCACTTTGCAAGCCGATGCGAGCCAGGCGCTGGCCGTAGACGAAGACGATCTCGCTGCCATCCCTGGTCCAGAACGGGTTGACGGAACGGGAATCGACCAGCTTGCGCGCTTCGCCGACCGGTTGCATGGAGGCGGATAACGGCAGCACGTGCAGTTGCTGGCTGATGCTCAAAAGTCCGCGCGTGAAGGCGATGGTCTTACCGTCCGGGGACACTGCGGGCTCACGATCTCCGAGCAGGTCGCCACCGCGAGTGGGAGTGAGCCAGGCGATCTCGCCGGCGGCGGTGTCAACCAGGAACAGCCGTTCGTTACTCCCGCGGCGTTCGGCACCGGAGACGACGATGTGGCGGCTGTCGGGCATCCAATCCATACGCCGGAGTTGGTGACGCATGACCCACAGGTTAGGGACAAATTCAGCGACCTTGCGTTCCACACCACCGACGGCGGGGATCACCCAGACACCCATGGCGTCGGCATTCCGGGTCCGCAGGAAGGCAATGTAACGGCCGTCCCGGGACCAGGCCGGACCATACTCCGCGTCTGAAGACGAGGTCAGGCGAACAGGGTCGCCGGTGCCGGTTACTTTTACGAAAATGTGGGGCACTCCAGTTCCCTGATCCCATTCAAAGGCAATCTGGCTGGCATCGGGTGAAAAGCTGGGATGGTGCTCAAAGCCCGGCTCGGAAGTCAGTGTGATCACGTTGTAGCGAGTGTCGCCGGACGGCGGTTGGCCGCCGCGAAAAACCAACCAGGCCGCGATGCCGAGAATTGCGAGCAGCGCGCAAGCCGTAAGCAGCCAAGTGGACCGCTGGAGGGTGGCGGCCAGGGGGAGCGGCACGGGGGGGGAAAGCGCCGGTTCGGGCGGTCCATCGTTAGCGGTCACGTCGTTTGCAGCGATATCGATAGCAGGCACCTCGATGGCAGCGACAAAGCGATACCCGCGCCGCGCCACGGTTTCGACATAGCGCGGTGTCTCCGCCGAATCCGAGAGCACCTGCCGGAGACGCGTGACTGCGGCGTTCAACCCGCGGTCGAAATCGACCACGGTGCCGTCGGCCCAGAGGCGGCGGATCAGATCCTCTCGAGCCACGACCTGCCCGGGATTCTCCAGGAGCGCGGTCAATACCTGGAACGGCTGCTCCTGTAGACGCAGCCGCAGGCCCTGCTTGCGGAGTTCGGCCGCGTCGAGATCGACCTCGAAGGTTCCGAAGCGAATAATCCTCGGCGATTGTCCCGTCTGCCCCAACCTTAGCGCCCCTGTCCAGACGAGTCTATCACCGCACTGACCTTTTCGAGCATGTCATTTGAATGGCGATCCGTCCCGTTTTCAGGGGCTTAGCTCGTGTCATTCATTTCATCGCCAGGTAGTAGCGCGGTGATAGGGACACGCGCGGCGAGTGCCTACATTCGGACTCAGCCCGCCAGTCGGCGGGGGGAGAAACCGGAATGAGACACCTTCTGCTCGCTGCCCTGATGCTGGTCCCCGCGCAAGCCGCCCAATTGCGCGTCACTGTTTACGATCAGGTTCACTTGTCCAAGTCGATCGCCGGATCAGTCTTCCTCATGCTGGGGGATCTGCTTCAAGCCTCGGGAATCGAGATCGAAGTAGTGGCGGGCGACCCGGCGGCTGACGAGGCGACGCTGATCATGGCGCCGGCCGCACCCCGCCCCGGCATGGAACGCCAGACGGCCTGTCGTGCACGCAGGGATATTGCTCTTGAAATCGTGGCCCGCACTCCCAACGGGCGGCGCTTCACCGAGTTGGGCATGGCAGTGCCGCTTGCCACGGAAGGTCTGAACGCGCGCGTATTCAACGAGAACGTACTCGATGCGGCCGCCCGGCAAAATCGCGATTACGCCATGGTCCTGGCGCACGCAATCGCTCATGAGATTGGACACGTGTTAATGCGGGGGAGGCAACATAGCCGGATCGGTCTGATGTCGTCAGTGTGGAGTGAACGGGAGTATGCCTGGATGACGAGAAATCTGATGCGGTTCAGCAGGGAAGAGAGCGGAACCATGCGGGCGTCGTTGACGGGGGCGGGATGCGATCCGGAGACCTCCGCGGAAGTGCTCCGCCGGGAAACATCCCAGATGCCGAAGCGATAGCGATCTATTGCGGAGGCCTGTCAGCCCATTACTTAGACCGTCGCGGATGGCTGTTACAGTAGATGATTCAATACATGGGGATCACCGCGCCATTACTGGCGACTCTTGTCGGAATTCTGGGCGCAGTGCTCGGACTCTGGCTGACGGGACTGCGGCAGCGTGCGCGCGCAGTGCTGCCCTTCAGCGCCGGAGTGTTGATCGGCGTGGCGCTGTTTGGCCTGGTGCCGGAACTCTCGATCGAGATCGGGTGGCGGGCCACGGTATTGCTGTTCGTGGCGGGGTATGGAGCGCTGCTGCTGATCAATCGCTTCGTCTACCGGGTCTGCCCTACCTGCGCGCACGATCACGATCACAATTCCTGCGCGTCGGAATTGCATGGATTTGCCGCGCCGCTGATTATCGCGGCCGCGGTGCATAGCTTCCTCGATGGTTGGAGCGTGGCGACTGTACAACTGACGGTGCCGCTCGGGTTGCGCGTTGCCGTGCCACTGGCAGTGGCGCTGCACAAGTTGCCTGAAGGCATCGCTCTCGGCGGGATTTTGCAGGCGGCGGTGAAATCGCGCCGCGCGGCGCTCATGTGGGTGGTGGTGGCGGAAGGCGCGACCCTGGTAGGCGGAGCGTTGGGCCTGACCATGGGTCCGCACCTGGGGTCGGAGTGGATCACTTACCCAATGGGCGTGGCGGCGGGATGGCTGTTTTATCTGGGCTACCACGCGGTCCACGAGGAATGGAAGCGGCGCGGCGCGGGTCCGGCGTTTGCTTCCTCGGCGGCGGGTGTAGCGGGCGCGGCAGTGATTCAGCGCGGCGTGGAAGCGCTCTTCCGATAAGCTACGCGCCCGAGTGATAGGGCACAGGCGCGGCCGGTCGGAAGCACTGAAGCTGCTGCCAGGTGATCCGCGCGGGCAATGCTGCGAACTCACGTTCCACAATTGCACGCAGTTCCGCGGGATCGGTCAGCGCCCTCACGTTGATCAGGATTTCATGGTTGGCCGATGGCGACGCGTCCAGCGTGCCTTCCACCGACGGGTCGCTATGCGATGCTGTTAGCGCCGCTTTCAAGTAGCCGGTGTCGCACTGCGTGAAAAGCTTGAGGTGCACGATGCCTGGAATGGCGGCGGAGAGGCGATCGAGCAGCGGCCCCACGAGCATCGCCGGCGAAAGCGCGGGCCTGGGCTTCGCGATCACCCGCGCGTTGAGCCATGAGAGCGCGGCTTCTGCCTCGGCGTAGCGCGCGTAGTCGATAGTGAGCGCGTGGGTGCCCGTGGGAATCGTGCCGCTGAGGATTTCGTCGAGCCACTCGCCAACACCTTCCCCGGCGATTGCATTCACGGCGCGCGCACCGGGGACGACGTTTCGGCTGACCAACACATCGGCCTCAGCCTGCTGGTTGGCGTTGAGGAATTCCAAATGTGGGTCGGCGAACGGCGCGGCGGGGTGAAGCACCACGGTGAGCGGCGCGATGCGGAAGCGGCCGGGGTAATCGCGCAGCAGCGGCCGCAGCGTAGTGGACACGAGGTCGGTGCAACTGCCCACCGCCTCTGCGAAGATCACCTGCGGCGCGTGCGCCGCGAGCCGATCGAGCGCGTCGATCAAATCGGGGAAACGGCAACAGAAGCAGCCGCCTGCCACCTGGTCCGTAACGACTCCCTGCGACTGCACGAACCGGGTATCCACCATGTCGTCTGCCTGGTCGTTGAGCACCACCGCGACAGGCACACCGCTTCGCTGGAGGAGTTGCGCGGCGGCGAGAATTAGCGTGGTCTTTCCCGCTCCGAGAAACCCGCCGACCAATACAATGACGGGCTTCACAGGCGGAGGTCTTCTCCTTCCTTCACTGTGGCATTGGGCGTGAACTTCTTGCCATTCACAGTGAGCGTGCGGCATTCCAACGCGCCGTGATCCACGTGCAGCACCGCGCCCGAAGCTGTGACCTGGAAAGTGCCCCACGCAGTCGCGGTACTGAAGAAGCAGCGGTGTCCAGCCGGAGCTTTGATGGTCACCGTGTGGTCGCCGCCATGATAGCGGAAGCCGCTGATCGCGAGCAGCGTGCTCCACGCCGACATGGCGCGTACATAGTGGTGACCGCACTCCGGCTCGTCCCAGGGATTGCGCTTCTCGCCATCGTGGCGGGCGCGCGTGTTGGCGACGCATTCCACGCCCTGGGCGGTCATACCCGCATAAATCATGTGGGCGGCCGCGAGATATTCCAGGCCGGTCCACGCCTCGGCGTAATAGGGGAAGGGAATGCGCGGGCGCTCGGCCTTGCCGTAATCGCAGATCACCAGGGCGGCCTCATCATTGAGCGCGTAGGTACGCTGCACTGTATTGTGCCCGGTGAGAGTGCGCTTGTAGTTGTAGCGATAGATGGAATCGAGCGTCTTGCGGATGTTGGCGGGCGAAACCAGCGGACCGAGGCCGGCGACTTCCGCCATGTACTGGCCTACCAGTTGATCCAGCAGGCAGCCGGCGCCCATCTGGTACTGCGGCTTCTCGGTGTCCGCAGAGCCCATGGTACTGAGCAGCGAGTCGGCGATTTTGGACTTCGGCACGCCGCGGACCTGCTGCGTGTAGTATTCGCCATTGAAGAGATTGGCGTCGATCCACTGCCGTCCCGATTCGAAGAGGCGTCGATACTCGGCGGCCGACGCGGTGTCGCCCGCGACGCGCGCCATCTCCTCGCCCGCGCGCAGCGCGCCAAGGTAGTAGATGCCGCACATGGGGTTCGGTCCGTAGAACTCGACGTCGTAGGTATTGTGCTGAACGCCTTCCAGCACGCCATCGCGATCCGCATCCCAGCCACCGGGAACCCAGGCGAATTCGATAGCCCTCTTAATGCGCGGCCACATGGCGCGCAGCCATTCCGTATCGCCCGAGAGCGACCAGTCCAGGTATGCGTGCATGATCTGGCCCATGGTGCCGTCGGCCGCGGCGAAGCCCCAGAGCGGCTCTTTGTGCGGCAGGTTCTCGCGAAAATGCAGGGCGCCCGCGGCGTCCATGTCGTAGCCGAAACTGGTGGCGCGCAACGACCGCGCAAAGGTCGGGAAGAGATGCGCGGTAACGGTCTCGTAATTCCACACGTGGGTGCAACTGCCGTGGCAGCAGCCGGCGTGGTCGTTGGCACCTTCGAAGCCGTGGAACTCGCCATCGGCGGTGCGAAAGCAAACCGGCGTGACCAGTGTGGAGAGATTGGCGGAAGCCGCATCCTTGATGGCCGCGGGCACGGTGGATTCGCGCAGCGCGGAGGCGAAGCGGCGTGTCTTCTTTTCGAGCGACGCAAGGTTGACAGCGGCGTATTCGGCCGCGGCCCACGCATCGGGGAAGCGCGCGGTGTAGTGGTTGCCGAGCAGTGTGTCCTCGTCGCCCTTGGGTGCGGTCCAACCACAGCGCCGCGCGGTGCGATTGGGAAAGTGCCAGGCCAGCAGGAACGTGAAGTCGGCGTGCGCGCCCGCGGCGATGGTGCGATTGAGGCAGACCGCACCCACCGCGCTGCGCTGTTCCGGCTCGGGACCGAGTTCGCCATCGGCCGAGAAATCGTCCCAGTAGAGCATGGGCGAGTTCCACCAGCGATCGCGCTGCCAGCCGCGCAGGTACGTCACGTGGGCGCTGGCGGAATCCAGCGCGGTGAGCGCGAAGCTTCCCTTCAGCGCGTCGGCGGCCGGCAACTCGGGCGAGTGCATGTAGAGGCCCGCGAGATTGGACGACGTACGGTAGTCGTTGACCCGCGTGTCGGTAGCTGGCGTACGACCGGTGGGGTTGTCGATCGACCACGCAATCGACACCTTCGCCGGCACCGTGCCGGGATTGGTGACGCGGTAGCGCAGGATCGCGACGGGAAGGCCCGACTCCTCGGGTTCGTGCGGAATGAAAGGGGTGAAGGCGTCGAGCGCCACACGCACCGGCAGCGCGGCGTCGGTGAAATCGATGTGGGCGAGCGGGAACTCGCCGGTGAAGGTGGCGCCGGCGAGGCGAAGAAGTCCGGGAGCGTTCTTGGTACCGAGTCCGCTGGAGCCTTCGTAGGGTGGCTGTATGCGCGATTCGAGCACGCGGGCGACGGGCTTGCGCGCTCCCGCCTGCGCCCAGATCGCGGGCAATGCATAGGACGGCGCATTGCCCTTATCGGGGCGATTGAAGATCTCCCAATCGCGCAGATTGCCGCGTCCGCCGAGCGAAATCGCGCCGGCCGCGACGCCTCCCAGCGGAAACGCGATGGCCGTGAGGCGGCGCCCGGTGAACGTTCGCGGGTAGGCAATCGCAGGTGGCTTCGGTGCGGCGGCTCCGGCAGGCGCGGGGGGAGTTTGGGCAGGCGCTTCGGTCTGCGCGGCGGCCCCGGCAAGTGCGACCTGCTGTAAGAAGGTGCGGCGCTTGGTAGACATCAGGTATAGCGTACTCTCCGGCGCGGCGCAGCGGGGAGGTCCGGCTATCGAACGATAGTGCAAGCGGGCTCCCGCTTCCCGCGTTCTTCACGTCATCGACATGTACTTGTAACTTGAGGTTGTTAGCCTGCCTTTTCATGAAAAAACTTCTTCGTGCCGCACTTGCCGCCACCCTACTGTTTCACGCCGCTGCCTGGGCGCAACTCGACCGGGCCAATGTCTCCGGAACCATCACCGATGCGAGTTCGGCGGTGATCGCCGAAGTCAGCGTCTCCATCGAGTCGGCCGATACCGGCTTCCGCTTTTCCACAATGTCGAATGCGGTAGGCGCTTATCTGCTCCCTTCGGTCCCGATCGGGACGTATACGCTGTCGTTTTCCAAAGCCGGCTTCGGGACGAAAAGATACGAAAAGATGACGCTCACCGTCGGGCAGACGCGCACGCTGAATTTTACGCTGGATGTCAGCGCCACCGCCACGCAGATCGATGTCTCGGCTGAACAGGAAGCGCTGACGCAGAATAACGCGGAGATCGGCCTCGTGGTTAACCAGCAGCAGGTGCAATCGCTGCCCATGAACGGGAGGAACTGGAGCGGCTTTCTGATGCTCGCGCCCGGGGCGACGAACACTGGGGATGGGTCGCAGAACTCCGTGCGGTTCAATGGACGCGGACGCGATGAGAATAATTTCACGTTCGATGGCGTGGACGCCACCGGCGTGAAGGATCCCCGGCAGGAGGCCAATCTACGGCTCAGCATCTCGCTGGATTCCATCGCCGAGTTTCGCGTGAGTTCCGGCTTGTACAACGCGGAATCGGGCAATGGCGCGGGCGCGCAGATGAATCTGGTATCGAAGAGCGGCACGAATCAATTTCATGGCAGCGCCTTCGAGTTCTTTCGCAACGACAAGCTGGATGCGCGCCGGCCCATCGACAGCACGGGCAAACCGCCATTTCGCCTGAATCAGTTCGGCGCCAACCTGGGCGGGCCGGTCTTCAAAGACAAGACGTTCTTCTTCGCCAATTACGAAGGTCTGCGCCAGCGGCTCGCGATAACCAATAGCGGCACAGTGCCGAGCGAGGCGTATCGGGCGCGAGTGATGTCGACCTCTCCCATACTCCGTCCCGTTGTGGAGGCTTACCCCCTGGGCACGTCGCGCGGCACGGATCCGAATATCGATCTGCTGGTGACGGTGGGCGCTCAACCCTGGCGAGAGGATAGCGGCCTCATCAAGTTGGATCACCGCTTCACGCCGGCGACCTCGATGTTTGTCCGCTACAACGTTGACGACGGGTTGATCGACGAGCAGCGCAATGCATTACGCGAAACGCGTACCAGCATGTTCCGCACGCAGAATGGCATTGTCCAGTTCCAGCACCTGTTCGGTCCCGCGTTGCTCATGGAGACCCGTTTGGGCGTTAACCGCTCTTCCCTGCATCGCGATACCAATGGCACATTTCCCGAGGGTGTTTCGATTTCAGGTTTCACCGGTTTGCAGGCCGACCGTGGGGAAGTGGAGATCGGCACGAGCTACGGCTTGATTCAGAGCCTGACCTGGAGTCGCGGCCGCCATGTGTTCAAGTTCGGCGGCGAGATCCGCAAGATCGACCTGGTGCTGGCGGATTCGGGCACCGTGACCACCACATTTACCAGCCGCGATAACTTCGCGGTGAACAAGGCCGACTCGGTGACCTTCGCCAGCGCCCAGCCCGGCCTCAAGGGACTGCGGCCCTATTACTTCGGATACGCGCAGGACGAGATCAAGTTGACGCCGGCGCTCACCTTAAGCGTGGGCACCCGTTACGAATACTACTCGGTGGCCAGGACCGCGGATGGACGGGGCCGCGTTTTGGACTTCCAACGCTGCGGCGGCTTCTGCGCGGCGGGTACCCCGTGGTATTTTCCCGACAAAAATAATTTCGCGCCACGTGCGGGGTTGGGTTGGGCGCCGAAGCGGTTTGGCGGCAACACCGTATTGCGCGCCGGGTATGGCGTATTCTATGCGCCGGGTCAGATCGATGACGTGAACGCGCCAATCGACAGCTACCCGGAGACCTACACGCTCTCCTCGCGCGATAATCCATCGCTGGCCTATCCGGCCATTCAGTTCCTGCCGCAGGCGAAATCGACAGGCGTCTCCGCGAGAGCGCAACAGCGCGATCGCCGCGACGCTTATGCGCAGCAGTGGACGTTGTCGGTGCAGCAAAAGCTGCCGGGCGCCTTCGTGCTGCAGACCGCGTACGTGGGGAGCAACGGGCACAAGCTGTTCGGGCGTAGTTTCATCAATACGATCGATCCGCTGACGGGTTCGCGTCCCTATCCCACGTATAGCAACGTAGACACTAAATGGAACCAGGGAA
Source organism: Candidatus Solibacter sp. (assembly GCA_039932635.1). Lineage (GTDB taxonomy): Bacteria > Acidobacteriota > Terriglobia > Bryobacterales > Bryobacteraceae > Solibacter. Next base: position 4,066 of record JBDTPR010000008.1, on the reverse strand, counting down.
ACAGCAGCATGCAGTCCCTGCAAGTCTCTATGAACCGTTCGTTCCGCAGCGGCTTCCAATGGCAGACGCAGTACATGTACTCGCACAATATCAGCGACAATTCCGGCGCCGGGGAGGGGCAGAACATCATGATTTCAAACTGCCGCCAATGCGACCGCGGCGATGCGGATTGGGATGTGCGCCATACTCTCACGGCCAACGGGATTTATAATTTACCCCTCGGACGTGGACGCAAGTACGCCAGCGCGGGTCTTGCTGGCAGGCTGTTGGAAGGCTGGAATGTGAGCGGCCTGGGGATGGCGCGCACCGGACTGCCGTTCAACGTCACGGTGAACCGCAGCACGGCCGATCTGCCCGATGGCGTGGTCACGACGCCTGGAAAGGCAGCGCCTCCGCAGCGCCCCGACGTGGTGGCGGGGCAGAATATGTACGCTGCCAATCCCTCGGCGAACGGGTGGTTGAACGCCGCGGCATTCAGGCTCCCGGCAAAGGGCACGTGGGGTAACCTGCCGCGCAGCGCGTTACGTGGTCCGGATTTTTGGCAGACCGATATCGCGGCAGGCAAGAAGACGCGCATCTCAGAGCGGCATGAGGTGGAATTTCGCGCCGAGTTGTTCAATCTTTTCAATCGGGCGCAGTACGGCGCGCCCAACGCGAATTTATCCAACCTAACCACCTTCGGCACCATCACCTCCGTGGTGAATTCGTCGCCGACCGGCTTTGGCGGACCGCGCCAGATCCAGCTGATGCTACGCTACAACTTCTGATGAAACGGCGATTGTGGGTTTCGGTGGCGATTGCAGGCGCCTGCGCCGCCGCTGTGGCGCGGGTGGATATCCGGCCGGTGGTGGAGACGGAACAAGTCGCCCACGATGTGGATGACCCCGCAATCTGGATGCATCCCACCGATCGCGCGCGCAGCCTGATTGTGGGCACGGTCAAGAGGCCGAAGCCCGATGGCGGGCTCGCGGTCTACAACCTGGACGGCAACTTGCTGGAGCAGTACAGCGGCATCGACCGGCCCAATAACGTCGATATCCTGGGCGACATCTGCGTCACCACCGAACGTCTGGCCCGGCAGTTGCGCGTATATCGCGTGTCGGAAAGCAAGCCGCGCTTGCAACTCCTGGGCACGGTGCCAGTGTTCGTGGGAGAGGCGGGCGAAAGCGCGGCGCCGATGGGGATTGCCCTCTACAAGAGAGCTTCGGACAAGGCACTGTTCGCGATGGTATCGCGTAAACAGGGACCCGCGACCGGATATCTATGGCAGTACCGCCTGCGCGTTGCAGCGGGCAGCGTGACGGGCGAGAAAGTGCGCGCGTTCGGCAAGTTCTCGGGCAACACCGAGATCGAAGCCGTGGCGGTGGACCAGGAGCGCGAACTCGTTTACTACGCCGACGAGGAGTGTTGCGTGCGGGCCTATCGCGCAGACCCCGATGCGCCGCATGCGGAAATCGAGGTGGCGCGCTTCGCCGAGACCGGCTTCCGCGCCAATCGTGAAGGGATCGCGATCGCCGGACCCTACGTGATGGTGACCGACCAATTGGCGCCGGCCAGCGAATACCACGTCTACCGTCGCACCGACTGGCAGGAAGTGGCGGTGTGGCGCGGGGTGTCGGATTCCACCGATGGGCTGGATGCCATCGGCCTGGCGATGGGCCCAAAGTTCCCAAAGGGCTTTCTGATCGCGATGAATAGCGGGCGACGTACCTTCCACCTGTACCCGCTGCCGTAGCACTACCTCGGCACGGCGACGATGCGGAATCCGATGTGATCGCTGCGCCGTTCGGGCTCGTACTTCAGGCGCGTGGCGGAGCGGTTGAACTGGTAGGCCTCGATCCAGGCGCCGCCGCGGCGCACGCGCGAGTAGGTGCCGTCACGATTGGCCTGCCCTTTCGGTGCGAACAGGTCCGGGTCGGTACCGCCCGGCAGGTATGAATGGTAATAGTCGCGGCACCATTCCCACACGTTGCCGTGCATGTCGTGCAGGCCCCACGCGTTGGCGGGATACGACCCGGCTTTGACCGATCCGCCGGGTATGACTCCGCCCACCCGTGAACCGGCATCCGGCCTGCCGTCGAAGTTGGCCTGCGCGGCGGTCATGGTGTCGCCGAAGGCGGTAGCGGTGGTGCTGCCGGCGCGGCAGGCGTATTCCCATTGGGCTTCGGTGGGCAGGCGGAACTCCCAATCGCGCGGCAGCGATCCGGCCTCCCAACCGTGCGCCGACAGCCTGCGGCAGAAGTCCTCGGCTTCGAGATAGTTGACCCAGTACACCGGAACGTCGTCACCCTTGCCCTTATTCATCTCCTGAATGAATGGCCCTGAAATGCGGGACCACTGTGCCTGCGTCACTTCGAATTTGCCCATCCAGAAACCCTTGGTGAGTGTGACGTCCACCTGCGCCTCGTCGGGGCGGCGTTCGGCCTCGCCGGGCGGACTTCCCATTCGAAAGCGGCCCGCGGGACACCATACCAACTTGACGCCATCGACGGAACGCTCGTCGCCCGCCTTTGCACCGGCGAAGGTGCCGGATTGGGCGTGCATCAGGCAAAGGGCCAGCAGGGCGGCTAAAGGTGGCTTAATCATCGTGGTGTAGGGACGTCGCAATGAAGGCTTGTGTTAACGCGCGTAGACTTTCTCGCCCGCCAGCCACGTCGCGACGATCTCGATAACATTGGCTTTCGTCACGCGGAATTGCGTGATGTCGGCAGTGGCTCCGGCGACCAAATCCGACTCGCGCCCCTCGACTTTGCCCGCCCGTGCGGGATTCACGGTCGCCATGCACACGGCGTCGGCCAACGAAATTCCGGCCAGCCGCATGAGGTTGCCCACTCCCTTGTGCATGTGCAGCGCGCTGCCGGCCAGTCGATCGGTACCGGCCAGTACGACGCGTCCCTCGGCGGTGAGCTCGACCGGTTGATCGCCCAGCATGTAGCGGCCAGGCGCGGTGCCAGCCGGCGTGGAGGCGTCGGTGACAAGAAGGCTGCGGTCCACCGTCTTGGCGCGAATCGCCGTCTTCAGAAATGCCGCATCCAGGTGAATGCCATCCGCGATGAAGCCCGCGGTGAGGCGGTCCTCGGCGAGTTGCTCCCAGATGTAGTTGGGGTGGCGGCGCAGCACCGCATGCGCGGCGTTGCCCAGGTGCGTGGAGAGCGTGGCTCCGGCGGCGACGGCCGCCGCAATCTGCGCGGCACTCGCGTTCGTGTGCCCGATGGACGCAACGACGCCTTCGCGGGTAATGCGCTCGATGTAATGCGCGGCTTCGGGCCACTCCGGTGAGAGCGTGACGATGCGGATCAATCCGCGCGCGGCTGCCTGCAGGCGGTGAAATTCCGCAACGTCGGGCGGACGAACGTGGGGACGCGGATGGGCGCCGCGCGGACCATCTTCCAGCGAAATGTGCGGACCTTCCACGTGGAACCCCGCGATCGCGTGACCGTGCGGAATGGCCTCCCGCGCTTCCGCCAGATTGCGCAGGCAGGCCCGCATTTCTTCGCGCGCGCCGGTAATCACCGTGGGGTAAATCCGCGTAGCGCCGCTGGCGAATTGCGTTCGCAGCGAACGTGCGATCGCTTCGTAGGTGGAGTGCGGGTCATTGTAATCGACGCCCGCAAAGCCGTTGACCTGAAGATCGATGAAGCCCGGAGCCAGGTAGAGATCCTGTGGCCCGGCAGAAGAGACGCTCGCGATAGTCTCGCTGAAGGTGAGCTGTACCGGCAGTCCGGTCAGCGCGTTGATGCCCGAACATTGCTGTAGCACCATGTTTTATACACAAGTTTGGCACACTTGCAGCTCCGTAAGTGCTTGCAACGGCGAGCCGAGATAGTTGTGCAAAAGCCTTCGACGGGACTGGCGCAAGAGCCCCCGGGCGCGCTAAAAATGGAGAGTCCAATAAGGCTGCGCAGTGGGACGGCAAATCTCGGGGGAGGTGGCTGTTCTGCTGCGCGGACCTGGATTCCCCACCCTTAGGCCCCGCCAGAGCAGGCGCGCTTTGCAGCCCTGTTACAATGAAATTTCCCATGCAAATTGAGAAAGTTTACGAGCCCCAGCGGTTCGAGCCGCACTG
>JBDTPR010000007.1:0-33395 GCA_039932635.1 Candidatus Solibacter sp. | reverse complement strand
CCGCCCACCAGCACCGTCAGGCATCCCACCGGGAGCACCGGCCCTCCGACGTGCGGCACGATCGCCGTCACCATCGGACAAACATGCATATCGCCGACACGCGCTGCTGGCGGCATTACCGCTTCCTCCTCTCAAATCCAAATTTCAACGTGCAACTTGCGCCCAATTGAATCCGCGCCCCGCGCTTCAACGGAATGAGCCGCCCTGCCGGAATCGTCCGCCCGTCCAAACGAGTTCCATTGGCGCTCTGGCAGTCCACCAGGTAAAAGCGCTTTCCCTTGCGATGAACCTCGCAGTGGAATCGCGAGATCGTCTTCTCGGCGTCGCTCACCACCACGTCGTTCTTTTCCTCGCCCTTTTGCGCCAGCGCTCCCACCGTGAGCACATCGTTTTCGATCGCAAACCGCCGACCCCGTGCAGCCCCCGTGAGAATCTCGACATACGGTTGCCCTTTGCGGAACAGCGAGACGATCCACCAGACCAACCCCAGAATTACGACCGCCGCGCCGCCACTCAACGCATAAAGCCTCATCTTGCTGCCCGACTCTGCGCTGGAAATCAGGCCACCCACCCGCTGCACATTCGGACCGCTTTGACCCAGGCTCATCGCCTCATTAAACTTCTGCCGGGCTCCCAGGAAATCGCCCGTAAGATACATCGACTCGGCAGCCCGTAGCGCCATCCGCCCACGTTCCTTGTCTGCCCGTTTCTTCTCGGCGTCCCTTTCCTTCTCCGCCTCCACCGCTTTCTTCTGATCGACCGCTACCTTGGCCTCCTTGAACCCCGCTCGGGCTTCGGTGTTCAAGGGATCCTTCTCCTTGAGGATCTTCTCGTAGATCCTTAACTTGACCGCCGGATCCTCGGACTGGAGGGCGTCGTTGAGCATGCGCGCCACTTCCAGATCCGCAGCGGCGCGCACCGGATCCGCCACCTGGGCGCGCGCAACTATCGCGCATCCCAGCAGCGCCAGCAGAATGACGCCGGTCGCCATCCCCGTATTGTGCGCCCGTCTCATGACCCCGAACCCCGAACCTATACCGCCGCCGCCAAACTGTCCTCTACCCCAACGCTTAGCCCGCTCTCTTCCTCGTACCCTATGTGGATCGTCTGCCCCGCCACCGCTTCACCGGCCAACAGGACCGTGGCCAGCGGCGAGAGCACAAGCTGCTGCATCGTTCGGGCCACAGGACGCGCTCCGTACGCCGGGTCATACGATTGCTGCCCCAGGTACGCCACCGCCTCCGCCGATACCTCCAGGCCGATGTTCCGGTCCTCCGCCAGCTTGCGCCGCAGCTTTTCGATGTGCGTGTTCACAATCCGCTCTAACTGCGGCTCCGCCAGCGAATTGAACAACACCATGGTGTTGGTGAAATCGCAGAAGCGTCCCTTCGCGTCCGTCAGCCGTCCTTCGTCCAGCACGCCAAGCAGCAGATCGAGCACTTCGGGGTGCGCCTTCTCCACCTCGTCGAACAGCACCACCGAGTACGGCGACCGCCGTACCTGCTCCGTCAGGAACCCGCCTTCGTCCGACCCCACCAGACCTGCCCGCGAGCCGATCAGTCCGGCCACCGACGACTTGTCCTTGAACTCGCCCATGTCCACGCGAATCAGCGCACCCTCGTCGTCGAACAGCGCTTCCACGATGGCTTTGGCGAGTTCCGTTTTGCCCACACCCGTGGGTCCCACGAATAGGAAGGATGCCGGTTTCCGATCGGTCTGCAAATCCGCCCGCGTGCGCCGCACCGCCTCGCAAACCGTTTCCACCGCTTCGTCCTGTCCGAAGACCCGGCTGGCTACTCGCTCTTCCAGCTTCAAGAAACGGTCGCGTTCGCTTTCCAACATGCGGGAGATCGGAATCCCTACTCTCTCCGCGACCACTTCGGCGATGTGCTCCGCCAATACCTCCTCGGGCAGCATGCCGCCGCCGGCCGCCATCGTCGAAAGCTTCGCTTCCAGATCTTGCCGCTGCTGCTCCAGATACTTCAAACTGCCGTAGCGGATCTCCGCCGCCTTCGCGATATCGCCCTGCGTTTCGGCCGTGGCCAACAGCCGGTTCTGCTCCTCAATCGCCTGCTTTGTCTTCTGCAGGTGGTCCGAAGCATCCTTCTGCGATTGCCAACTCCCCACCAGCAATTGCACGCGCGGCTGCAACTCTTCCACTTCCTTGCGTAACGCATCCACCAGCTTCTTCGGCGGACCGGGATTCAGCTCCAGCGCGGCCAACTCCGCTTCCTTGCGCAGTAACTGCCGCTCCAACTGATCGATCGCGTTCGGCTTGGATTCCTTCTGCATCCGAAGCCGCGCCGTCGCCGCATCGATGATGTCGATCGCCTTGTCCGGCAGGAAGCGTGTCCGCAAGTATCGCCGCGAGAGCTTGACCGCCGCCTGCAGCGCTTCTTCCGACAGCCGGACGCCGTGATACGCCTCATACCGCGGCCGTATGCCCCGCAGAATCGTGAGCATCACTTCATCGGTCGGCTCCTTCACCTGCACCACTTCGAAGCGGCGCGCCAGCGCTCCATCGCTCTCGATCTTCTCCCGGTACTCGTCGTACGTGCTCGCTCCGATGCAGCGCAATTCACCGCGCGAAAGGGCAGGCTTCAGAATATTCGCGGCGTCCATGCCGCCTTCGTTGCCGCCCGCACCCACCAAAGTGTGCAACTCATCCAGGAAGAGAATGATCTCGCCCTTGCGCGCGCGCACCTCGTCCACCACGCTTTTAATTCGCTCTTCGAACTCGCCGCGGTACTTTGCACCCGCCACCATGGCAGTCAGGTCGAGCGCGATCACTTTGCACTTCTTGAGCGAGTCGGGCACATCGCCCGCGGCAATGCGCAGCGCCAGGCCCTCCACCACCGCGGTCTTCCCCGTACCTGGATCGCCCACCACTACGGGATTGTTCTTCGTCTTACGCAGCAGCGTCTGGATCACCCGCCGGATTTCGTCGTCGCGCCCGATCACCGGCATCAGTTCGCCCGCCGTGGCGGACGCCGTTAAATCGCGGCCGTACTTCTCCAACGCGCGGCCGCCTGTGGGTGCTCCCGCGGGACGGGCACTGCGATCCGCCACCGTCTCGCGCGTGGCTGCGCGCGTCTCGGCCGCCTGCTGCACGGTCTTGCCGGTAATTCCCGCCTGGCGAAAACCCTGCTTCAATTCCTGCTCGCTATGCTCCAGTGCCGCGGAGAGGAAATCAATAGCCTCGGCCACCTCCGCCCCACGAGCATTCATCTTCTCGAACGATTTCTCGATCAGTTCGCGCAGCGAACGCGAAGCCGTGGGACGCTTTCCCGGCTCCAACTCGCGGGTGCTCTCTGCCTGATTGAGGCGCTCGGCCAGCATATCCAGCAGCGGCGCGCACGCCGTGCCTGCCTTCTCGAGCATGGCGGCCAGCGGCGTCCCGCTGTCGAGCAGCACGAAAACCATGTGGAAAGGCGTGATGAGCGCCTGTCGCCGCTGCTCGGCCAGGAGGCGTGCGCGCTCCAGCGCGTCTTCCATTTCCGAAGAGAGTTTGTCGAGATCGAGGGCCATAATTATTATCCCAGCCTGCGCCGTTTCGGCGGGTTCGAGGGGTCTTCCGGACCTGGACCCGGTCGGTCCAGGCGCTGCGTTTTGTCTGGTTTATACGGCTCGCGAGGGTCTCGCGGGGCTTCCCGCTCAAACGTGCGGCGAGGATACACCTGTTCCCGCCCGCCATCGAAATCACGCTTCGGCGGAACTGCCTCCCGATCGCGCTGCCTCGAAGGAAACGGGGGACCCGCGTCCTCCAGCCTGTCGCGCGGCGGTGGAGGGGTACGTGGACGCTGCGCCGCTTCTTCGCGGCGCTCATCGCCTCCCCGCGGCTCGCGGAACCGGTCCGCACGGATTGCGTCTTCCCTCCGCACCTCCGGTGTTAACGGCTTCACCGGCTCGGGAGTCTTGTTCGCGAAGAAGCGCTGTCGTACGAACAGCAGGCCAATCTTGATGGCGTTGAACGCGTACTCTCCGTTCAGAGCCACGCGCAGTTCGGTAATCGTGGCCACTTCCGGCGCATCGAAATCGAATTCGAAATTGCGCTGATTGTGTTCGCGCGCCACGGAAGTCACGCTTCGGGGCTTGCTGCGGTAGCCGCTGTTTTCGTTGATGAATAACTCGACCTTGAGTTCCGGTCCGAAACTCGCGTCATCCTCGCCCACAAGAATCAGGCGGTATTTCTCGCGGCCTTCCAGTTGCAGCTTGGCAAACGTGATCGCCAGGCTGTCGTCGGACCCCTGCACGCGTGAGGACTTGGAATGGAATTTGTAGAGCACTTCGCCGTCCCGGTCGAAGATAAAGTTCATCGCCTCTAGAATCGGGTTCACCCGGAAGTCGATGTATTTGCCCTCCAGCGCCGTCTCCAGTTTGCGCAGCGCCCGCAGCGAGTCTATCGACGCTTCCACTTCGAAGGAAAGATCTTCGTAGATCCTCCACTTCGGCGACGCGCCCAGTGCCTTTTTCTGCTGCCCCAACAGCGAGATGAACTCGGTCTCTCCGGAATCCTTCAGCAGGTCGAAATACTGGCGCACCGGCGGACTCAGGTCGAGATAAACCGCCGCACTGTGAAACACACGCCGCAAGTGCCCGAAGAACGTCTGTGGAGCCTGCGCCGTATCCACAATCTCGTATACGCAGTTTTGCAGCGCCACCACCATGCGGCCCACAAAACCCATGATGTCCAGGTCAGCTTCGGTTTCGATATCGCGATCCTTGAAAAGCGTGATGTAGTGCTTCATCGCGCGGTGCAAGTCCGTGAACCGCGTGGTCAGCTGGATCGTTTCTTCGAGAATCGTCCGTGCGCCGGCGGCCAGTTCGCTGTGCGCGCCCATAAACGTGCAGGCGGGTATGAAGCCCGAGTCGCGGTCGTAATCCAGCCCATCACGGGACCGCACCAGCGAGCCCACCACCAGTGCGTACGGAGCTTCCAGCGCGGAGACCCTCAGCGCAACTTCGTAGCTGTTGCGTCGCTGTTTCTCGCCTTCCGGGTTGAGTGCATCGCCCTGCGCATCCCGCAAGTCCTTGCGTCCGGGAACGCAAACCACGTAAATGGGGGCTTGCGCCACCCCTGCCATGTCCTCCTTACTGATCGGCGGGCAAGAGATCGCGTACTCCGGCGAGATCTCGACGAAGCAGCCGTTGGGTGTAATCCCGCGGCATTGCGACACCGTAATGCTCAGCACGCCGTTTTCGTCTTCAATCGAGACCACAGGGTCGTCGCCTTTAGCGCCGCGCTCGGTTTCCGGGAGCCGTGCTCCTCCGCTGATCAGGCCGTACGACGTCGAGGCGTATCTCAATATCCACGCGAAGCGCGACTCGTAGTAGCGTTCCTGCCGCAGGAAGTGTTCCGGCGAGAGGAGCATGCCGTGCTCCCAATTCACCAGTCCTAGATTCAGTTCGTCCGCGTCCATAGATTTTCCTTACGCCCCATGCCCCAGGTAGGAGTTGACTGCCAGGCGCGAATTCGCCTCGGCAAGGCCTAATCGCGGCGCCTTCCTTCTGTCCAGCACTTCGTAGGTTACCCGTCGTTCCTGGTGCACCGGCATGCAAAGGTCGAGCACGGTTTCCAGTCGCCGCCGTCCCTCTGGTTGCTGCAAATCTTCCCACCGGGCTAGTGTCATCGGGCCAAGCCGGATCTCCAGCGCGCGCAGGCCTTCCACCCGTTTTCCCATCACCGTGTCCAGCCCCAACTGCCGGTTGTGGCGGCCCAGCGCGCACCGGTGTTCCGCCGGGATCGGCAGAAAACTTCGCTGCGGAGTAATTTCAAGAACCTCTACCCCCAACAATTGCCGGAGAGCTGTGCGGATCCCCTCTTCCGTTCCCGCCAAGCGTTGCAGCGGCGGCAGCAGGAGCGCCAGTTCGTACCAGTTCTCCTTCGGCCACTGCGCCGGATCGATGCCAAACAGCCTGATCCATCGCTCACAGGCCAACGCATGAAGATTGTAGATTCGTGCGCCTTCCCAGATCCAGTGCGCGGCCTTCTGAAATGGGTCGTCGAACAGCTCGACGATTTCCTGCGTGCCGATATTGCCATCGCCCGCCCGGTCCCACATCCCAACAGGCAGCGTGTGGAACAGGCCCAGCCCGGCCGCCCAAACCTCGATCACCGTATCTGCCGTGAGCGTCGTGCCGGCCTCCGGTCTCTGGTCCACGATCCACCCTGCGGGCCAGCCCAGCCCCGCCATGCGGATCGTGATCCTGCGAGACGAAACCCCCAGGCGCTCCAGGGTCTCCAGAGCGGAATTGATGGTATGCCAGAACCCGTACTGCGGCGCCGCCAGTTCGGGCATCACGGAACCAACGGAATTTGGCGTCTTGCTCATGCCCTCGCCCTTTCCGCCCACGCGCAATCCACCACCACCTGGATGTCGCACAGCAGCCGCTCGCGCAGCCAGTCCTCGAGTTCGTCCCGCAGCACCCGGCTTTCTTCCTCCGGATCCTGAAACAGGTCGGCGGCCAACGATAGCACCACCCGCTGCACCCGGATCAGTCCGCGCGCCGAAGGTTCCAACCCCGAATGCGCGGTAACATCCACAATCCGGTGATCAAACGAACGCACCGCACAGTCCAAATCGGTCTTGGTGACTATCCGGTCGCGTGACAGCAGCGCCCGCGCAAATCGCGCCTGGGCAGATTCCAGCGGCTCTCCGTCGGAGCCGCCCGCCGCCGGCATCGGATTATTCATGCGCACGGGGGTCGAATCGTCTGGCTTGAGGAACGTCTGTACCTTGCCGGCAGGCACTGTGTTTCCCAAGGCGCCGGAGGTCACCCACGTGCGCAGGGTCACGATCCGGTCCGCGGATCCATCGGTTTTGCGGGCCGGAACCAGGTCGATTCTGCCATTACGCACGGCGAAGCGTCCCGCCCGCGCGTCGGAAGAAGAGTGATACTCCGAAATATAAGAAGTGTTGTCCTCGCTGGTCACCGAAAGCGGCGCAACCAGGAAGTGATTCGTCCCCGCCTCCCGGCTTACAGGGATCGATGTCCCCTGCTTCTCGAAAGTGATCGTCTGATTGAAATCGGCGACATTAGAGGCGCTCATGGCATGCAGCGCGATCGATTGTATGGCGTTGTGCAGGTTAGGTATGTCCGGCAGCAGGATCCGGATCCATGCCCGCGGCGTGTTCCAATTGGTGGCGGGCCGCCGGAACAATCGCCCCATCGCAGCTTCCAGCGGTTTGGGAACGGCACAGGCCAGGCGCCGGTCCGGCGGAACATCCGGGAATACCACCACCTTGCCGGAGTAGAACCCGTCGGGCAGCTCCGGCCGCTCACTCGTTGACTCGCTGTCCTGCCGCGGCTTGCCATGCAGCCATTCCAGTACACGCACTCCCGCGTTGGCTCGCCGCGGACGTAGGATCCCAGCGGCTTCGAACCGGCCCGTCTCCGCTGCCGCACACCACGTTGCCCGCAAAAGCGCGCGCTGCACATCTGGATAGACAGCGCTCACGTCGAAAAAAAAGCTATGGCCTGCCAGATGCGATTCCGGAAGGTCTTCCACTACCACATACAAAAACGATGCTGGACCCAGCGCCGCCGGCACCGGGTCGTAGCTGGGCTGCGCCGAGAGCAGTTCGTCTGACAGATGCATGCCTTGCGCAAGTTGCAGCGTGCCCTTTTGATAAATCGCCGTAAACGCGATCCGCGCCGCCGAGACACTCACCGTCTCATCCGTGGTGAACGTCAGCTTCTCCCCGGTCGGTGTCTCTCCAATCAGATTGCTCCCTGCCGCCACCACCGCGTGTTGGCCGCTATAGAATCGCACCACCGTCTGTGCCGGCCGGGCCATCCGCGGTTCAAATCCGAGCCCCGAAATCAGTTCGTCGAGGAACGCCTCCCTCACATGTTCAGGAGCCTCGTATAGTGACTCAATCTGGCTCGCGAAACTGCGAAATAGGACTCGCAATATCGGGTCGTTGACGTCAGCCTGCTGGGGTTGGTACCCCGCCTCGATCAAACGCCTGCGGAAATCCTCCCGCAGTTTGGTATCGATCTCCCCGAGATTAGCTGGCTTGTACGGCACGCCGCCCTAGGCCTCCACTCGTAATTGAAACGGCTCTTCCCCAACACCCGCGGGAATCAGTGAGATCTCGACCCCCACAGTCCCCGGAGTCGCCCCAGGTGTGAGCGTGATCGTCTTGGCCCGGATTGTCATCCCCAGGTCGGCGAACGTCAGGTTCAGTTCCTCCACCGCCATTTGTAAGCGTTCGGGCCGGCTGCCCGCATCTTCCAGGAAATCGCGCAGGCCAAAATGCGCGCTGCCGGCCCACTTTCCGTGCGGGCTGCGGATCATGATCTCCGCCAGAAGTTGTTCCATCGCCTGCCGCTCGCTGCAGCGCAGCAGGAACCCGTCTCGATCCAACCTTAGTGGGAATTCGATAAGAGGAATAGCGCCCTCGTCAATTGCTCATCGCGATTTCTTTGAAGTTCTGTTGGTTCAACGCCGGTTCCAGGTCCATTAGCAGCAAGTGATTGACCGTGGATTGAGGCATCGTCGATCCCGTTGACTGCGGGGCCGCATCGGCCATCAGGTTGGTTGTCTCGAAACGGCTGATCCAGCCCTTGAAACTGTAGCTGCACAGCGCGTCCTGCTTCGAATCGTCCTTCCAGAACTCGATCTTCATCGCTTTGATCTTGTCCCTGGTCACCACATTGGCCAGCTCGAACAGAGATTTCAGCGTCCCGTTCGGCATGTTCACTTCATCGTGGAAATCCACCCAGACCCGAATCGTCGTGTTGAGGCTCCCCATTTCGGGCATGCCAGCTTTGTCCTTTAGCGTGTTGAATACGACGGAACTGGAAACTGCGTCGAACTTCTTACCGTCGATCGTTACGGTGCTGCGGTACGGTGCGGCCATTGCTCTCTCCTTTATTTATCTAAATTGCCTGTAGCTGTTGCGGGCGCGCCGCCTGGTCCGTTTGGCCCTCGGGAAAACGCGCCCTAGGGGTCCTAATTGCTCATCGAAATTTCTTTGAAATTCTGCTGGTTCAGCGCCGGCTCCAAATCCAACACCAGCAGGTGATTGATCGTCGCTGCCGGCATCGTCGAACCAGCCGACTGGGGCGCCGCATCGGGCATCAGGTTCGTCGTCTCAAAGCGGCTGATCCAGCCCTTGAAGCTGTAGCTGCAAAGCGCATCCTGCTTGGAGTCGTCCTTCCAGAATTCGATCTTCATCGCCTTGATCTTGTCGCGTGTAACCACGTTCGACAACTCAAAAAGGCCCTTCAACGTCCCGTTGGGCATGTTGACGTCGTCGTGAAAGTCCACCCAGACCCGGACGGACGTGTTCAGACTGCCCATTTCCGGCATGCCGGCGCGGTCTTTGAGAGTATTGAACACGACCTGAGTCGAAACTGCATCGAATTTCTTACCGTCGATGGTCACGGTGCTGCGGAATGGGGATGCCATTATTTGTTACCTTCCTTTTGTTTTCTACGCCTGAACCAGGAACTGAACACCCGTCGTACTAAATCCTGCGCCCGCTTCGCCAGGCCGGGGGGCGGCGACGCTACTACCTGGGCCGCGGCACTCTCCTCCCGCGGCCGCCCGTTTGAGAACCTCAAGGCCACGCCGCGCGATGCCCGGAAACGGCTCTTGACGGGCAGCCCGCGGGGCGGCCCCGCTACTTTTTTTCGTCGCCTTTCGTAAATTCCGGCACGTCGATCTTCAACACGAATGTCTCAGCCGGTCCGGTCGGCAATACTTCCAGGCTGATATCGCAGATGCCCTGCATTCGCTTCTGGGCCGCCTTGTCAACATCCAGGTGGTACTCGATCAGCGTGCCCTGCTCTACTTGCTCGTCCAGCAGGCGCTTCAACGGCTTCTCAATGTATTCATCCATGAAATCCCGCGTCAGCACCGAACCGGCAACCTGCAACAGGTGATGGCGGCAGCAGCGTTCGATGTAACGGAGAATGCGATACGACGAGAAAAACTTGAGCACGCCATATGGATCGTCGGCTTGCGTGCGGCACCCGAAGAAACATAAATGGTTATCGGCGTCGCGGATAATCGGGATGAGCTGACGCTCCATGCTCAGGTGCTCCATCTCCCCGATCAGCGGCTCGATGCGGCACTTCGCGGCGCCCGTGATCTGCCCGAAGCGGGAACCCACCGGCCCTTGCGCCAGGCCCTGCGATTCGTCCGCGCGTGCCACTGCCCCGGCAAAAACCAGGGACGGAGGACCATAAAGGTCGTCTCCGCCATCCACTTTGTTAGCCTTCTTCTCGAACCAGTGCGCCGCACGGAGTTGCAAGTAACCCATCAGCACCACGTCCGCCGCGGCCGGGTTTTCGGGCCGCTTTAGAAAGTAGTACTTACCGCCGGGATCGCCTTCAAATGCCGGAGCGCGGAACTGTTGGACCACTTCTTTGAACGACTTATCGTCATCCACATCGCCGATCAGCAACATACCTCGCGCATCGGCGATCTTCTCCAGTTTCTCCCGCACTGCTCCCTTCAAGTACCCGGGCACCACCAGATTGCAGATATCGTCACGGAAGTCGAAATTGTCATTACGCTTCGTCACGAACGTGTCAATCGCCATGATTGTCGAACTGAACTCGTCTTGGATTGCCTTTGCGTCGGCATTCATGACAAAGAGTTCCACCGGCTTGCGGACCTTGCCATCCTCGACTTTGCTGTTCTCGAAGAACAACATCAGTTCCCGGTAGCTGCGCTCGATCGGACGTATCTGTTGAAAGACTTGCGCCAACAGATCGTCCCGAACCGCCTCGGCATTGTCGATCTGCGCCTGCATCTTCTTGACAGTCTTCTCGTAAGTATCGTCCGCTGCCAGAAGACTCTCGAAATTCGTCAGGTGCGCCAGAAATGCCGAGGCAGCTTGCGGAGAGAAGATAGTCGAAATTTCCTGCGACTGATTGATGAACCCGGGATGAAGATCGCTGAAGATCTCCTCCATCAGGCTCCGGACCCCGCTGTCCGCCAGAATCTCCGCCGTGTTGCGGGTCTTTACCATCGTCTCATCCGCCATTAGGCCTTACCCCCTTGCGAGACTTTCTCCAGTTCGGCCCGCAGCTTCCCGAGGGCGTTGATAATCTCCTGACGCTGTTCCGGACGCGCCCAGGCTCGACGCACTGCGGGCAGCTTCCACCGGTCCTTCAACCGGTACAAGAGATCGATGTTGTTCTTGAGGTCCGCAAGATCGTTGCGTACGAACGTCACTTCGCCATCCTCATTACGGATTTCCTGGCGCTTCTGCAGATTCTCGGGATCGAAGTCCTTGATGCTGCGGAATCGGAAGTCCGCGCTGAACTCGGTCTCTTCCTCTCCCGCCCTGCCCTTGAAGTGCAACTCCGGCTTAAACTTCTCAAAGGCGTCCCCCGCACTGTCCACTCGGGTTGGTTGTTCGTCGTCGGAAGCAACCTCTTTGCCCACACGCTCAAGCGTCATTGGCATAACGACCGCGCAGGTCGATGTCGGCACTTTTCGGACCGAGGGGGTTATACCTTTGCGGATGACTTTTATCAATGGCATCTATGGCTCCTTATTGTTTGAACCGGGATCTTGAATCGGACTCGTGCCGGGGCATCACGTACGTGGCGTCGGTCTCCTGTCGTGGCCCGCCGGCCACTGCCGCGCTTTTGCGGACCGTCGCCTGCCGCCCCGCCGACCAGCGCGCTCCTCCATCCACTCTGGGTAGTTCTTCGCTGAAATTCTCGGGCCACATTAGGCGCGGCATCAGGAACCAGCAGAGCGCCAGTATCCCCGCGAAAACCACTAGCGTCGCAAGTGGCCGCAGCACCCCCGTGTAATCGTCGGGCATCCCCAGCAGGCTCAGTGCCTGCTTTTCCCCCGGGCTGCATTCTTCCCTCGCTTGGGGCGCCACCATGGATTCCACGGGTATCCAGGCCACCGTTGCCTCCACACGATCACCCGTATCGCCCACTAGAACCCGAACCGAATGTTGCCGGCCCTCGAGCTGGCCCGCCGTGGCGTAGGGCGAAAGAAACGTAACCCGCATTCCCGTCGCCACCGACTGACGCGCCTGTCCCAGTATCTGGATCAGGTCCTCGGGTTCCTGCACCAGGTGCGAATGCTCGAAGGAAATGCGCTCCAGCGGATCCAGAATGCCCTCCTCGGTGCTCCCAATGCCGATCGGATACACCAGAACACTCGTTTGTTCCGCCTTCTGCGCCACCGCATCGATCGAGACCGGACGCTGGCGTAATTCAGGATCGGGATCCCGGCCCAGATCGTCTTTACCGTCCGTGATCACAATCAATTGAAATTCGCCGCCCGGGTTGGTGCGTTGCCGCTGCTCCAATGCTTCGATGCCGTAATAAATGGCGGCGTACAGGGCCGTGTCGCCCCGCGGATTCGGCAGCGCGCTCAGCAGGCTGCGCCCCTCCTCGCCGCCAGGCAGAAACCGGGCGGCACGAATTGTGGAGATTACGCCGTGATTGTCGAATGGAACCACCGCAACCCTGTCGATTTCCGGATCCAGGTTGCTCACAAAACCGTCGACTGCCTGTCTCGCCGTTTCAAAGCGCGAAATTCCGTTCGACATCTTCATGCCCATGCTGCCGCTGATGTCCAGCAGAATCATGACGGTCCGCGATTTGCGCCCCCCTGCCACCCGGTCATTACTCAAGACCTGGAATGGCTTTACCGGGATACCATCGAACTCGATGGCGGTCTTCTTATACAGCAAACCGTCCGGCAGGTTCCGTAACTGGCGCCCGAATGAAACCGTGGCGCGGAAGCACGGCCGGCTGGAAACCAGCCTGCAACTCAACATGGTTACCCCGCCGACGCTCATCGCCCCATCCTGCGCCTGGGCGCCTGTCAACATTCCAGCCAGCAGAAGCAGCGGTAACTGCTTCATTCGGACTCCTTGTTGAGAATCTGAAACCGCAACGATGTCCGGCCGATTAGGATGTCGTCCAGATGTTGCAACTGCTGCGCCGAAGAGACATTCCGGCCCCGCACCTTCAACGGATACCGCGCCATCGCCGCCGCTGCACGGCTGTCCTGGTGCCGCGCAATAAAATATCGGCCTTCCTTGGCGAACATTGTGGCGTGTCGGCTCGCAATTGCAGAGTCCGGGATGTAAATCTCCACTTCAGGACCAAGACGCGTTTGGCTGGCCGTCGAACTTTGGCTGCCGATTATGTACGAGTCCCCCTGCTGGATCGGCCATTGCTTGTGCGACCGCCCGAACTTGCTCTGCGCTCTTACGTCTCCGCTACGCACAAATTGCACCACAGCCTCGCGCATCAGGATCGGTGCCAGGGTGAGGCCGCAACTGACTCCCACTCCGGTCAGCGTGAAACAAACCGCGTTGGTGATGTCCGGGTAGGAACTTCCCGCCATCGTGAAGAGTAGACCGCTGACCAATCCGGCCAGCAGACCGCCTGTCACCGGATGCCCGATGCGGGCACGGTTGACGCGGGCGCGCCGCAACCCCAATGCGAACCCTACAAAAGAGGCCACGAGAATCCAGGTTAGAACCCGGACCAGTACGGGATAGTGTGTCAGTAGCGACTCTCGGATCGGAATCACTAAAACGGAGCCAAGCAATCCGGCCAGACACCCAACGCCGGCGCCCGCCAATACCCAACGCGGCATCACCCGGTTACCCGACCAGTGGTCGGTGAAACCCACGGTTAACCCGCCCATGAAACTACCCAACAGAACTGCGGGGATCAGGTCCGGCGCAAACGCCGGGAAGCGGAACAACGCCGCGAGCAATGTCGTGAGCGCCCAAGCCGCTAGTCCAGCTAATCCCCCGACCAGCGACATGTAATAAAGGCTCTGGTAGAGGCTCATTGCCAGTGACCATTTGTAACTCTAAGTCTCACGAAGTATAACGAAAGGCATATCGAGTGTCAATGATTTGGTGGTTTGAGTGGTAAGTACTATAAGGACTGGGATGTTCGTCTAAATCGCCGCCGCGGTCGCTGAACACAATTAACATATTGAGATCCGCCAGGTTCACGGTTATTATGAAGAGCATCATGCCACCCGACCCAGTGGATAGCGTGGACTATTCCCGCCTTGATTCCACGGCCTTTCCGAAGCCTCGGATGGGAGCCTTGAGCGTCGCCGTAGTGGGTGCTGGCGCGCTCGGCAATGAGGTCATTAAGTCGCTTGGATTAATCGGGATCGGAAGAATACTCGTGATCGATCCTGACATCGTAGAGCCAAGTAATCTTACTCGCTCTGTATTCTATTCGTATTACAATTCGGCAGGTCAAAACAAAGCGCAGGTGATCGCCGACGTCTGTTCCAAGATATTCGTCAATACCAACTTCAATGCGCTGCCGGTCGAAATCGCGGATGTCGGGTTTCAGGACCTGAGAGGCATCGACTTATTATTCAGCTGTGTAGACAGTGATCTGGCCCGCCTCGAAATTGCTTACGCGGCAACCACGCTAGACCTTCCCGTGGCCGACGCGGGCCTTGGCGCCGAGAATTACTCGCATGGACGGGTGACGTGGTTTGGCGGATCCTCTTCCGCCTGCTACAGTTGCATGCTTTCGCGCCAGACCAGGCGGGAGATTCTTAGCCTGAGCGGTGGGCTGGCGCGCTCCTGCTGGGACCCGGAGGTCGCCGGCGAAAGTGGCCTGCCGGGTACACCGATGATGGCTTCGATGGTGGCGGCGATGCAGGTGGATCTGGGGTTGCGCAGCCTTCTGGGCGGCTCCCGTGAAGAGAGTTGGAGTGTCGAAATCTCGATCGAGCTGACGCCCGTAATTGAGCGGTTTTCCGTGCGGCGGAGTGTCAGTTGTCCCTTGCATGATCGGCCCGCCACGCTCGTACCGGCGCCCGGTGATGCGTCTACCGTGTGGGAGTTGCTCCAGTCGGTGGATGGCAACGACCCTGTCCTGGTCTTGGATTGGCCGATTTGCTCCGCTGCCAGCTGTGAGGATTGTGGACACAAGTGGGCGCCTCTGCGTCGGCTCGCCTTTCTGCGAAGAGCCGGGGAGTGTCCTGCCTGCGGCTCGCGCCACCTTCGCGAAGACGAGAGCATCCGTCTGCTTACCAGGCATTCTTCCTGGGCCTCCACGCAGCTCTCCCAATTAGGCCTACCGCCGCATCACCTTTACACCGTCCGCACCGGGGACACGCAATGACTGGGTCTGAGTTCATGGCCTGCGTACCCGCGTTCCTGGTGCTCGCCCTCGCCCAGTTGATTGGCGCGCTGTACGGTCCCGTCGCCGGCGTACTGGTCGCATTCGCAGTCGGGGTCGCCGCTTTTCTGGCGCCGCGGACCCTGTCTGCCGAACTCGAGCAGTGGTGGGCGGTCACTCTGCTTGCCGCATCCTCCAGCGCGTTCGGCATCGCCCTGCCTATGTTCGCCGAACGGCCGCAGTGGGGCATGTTGCTCTTCCCTGTCATCGCTGGTTCGGTCGCCTGTCTCATCGCCCTGATGAGGACTAGTACAGCGCCGCGCTGCGCCTCTTGTGACCGCACCATCAAAGGAGGCTCGTTCGCCTGCCCGCGCTGCGGCCAGACCGTGTGCGACCAGAGCTGCTGGAACTTCCAAACCAGCCGGTGTAGTGCGTGCGAGGAGCAGAAAGTGCAGGTTCTCGGTGGGGACACGGCTTGGTGGGAACGCAATGTCGGTCGCCGGATCCCTAAGGGTAAGTGCCAGATTTGTCATACAGTCGCCGAGGAAGCCGACCTGCGGGCCTGCCAGGAATGTGCCCGTCCCTACTGCCGCGGTTGTTGGGACGCTTCCAATGGCCAATGTTCTCACTGCCTTTGGACGGTACGTGAATTACCGGCGGCGCTCCGCCGATTTGTCATGCCGTATGATTCGCCCACACGATCGACCAGGCGGGTGCGTCCGCGAACCGGTTAATTGGAGGTAAGAATGCCCAAATATCAAATGATGTTCGACACCGTCAAAGGCGACGTCAAACACAACGTCGATATCGACGACACTGAGACGCTCGAACACGTCCTGGAAGAAATTCTTTGGGAGCTGAAACAGCGCGGAGGCATGCTGAAAGGCCACGGACAGCCGCAGGTTGTCTGCAATAGCCAATCGTTGGATTTCAGCTTGCCGCTTCCCGGCCAGGGCGTCTACCCGAACGACGTGTTACGCGTCTCTACGATTGATACCAATGGCTGAGGTACTTAGTACTGTCTATGAACGGCGCGTCGCCAGCGAGTGTCGGGACGCGCTGTTGTTAGAACAATGTAATACAAGTGTTATACGCTTTGCCGAGCCTAGGTCTGAAGGAGATGACACTGTCTTGGCAGTCTCCCTCTACCAGACACCGGGTCTCATAGCAGCGCCAACCGGTCTAACCCTCTTGAGCGACCACGAAGCGGTGTTGCGGTTTCCGCGCTTTTTCCCCTCCGTTCCCATCGAAGCCTTTCTGCGGAAGCCCCTATTTCACCCCAATATCGATCCATATAGCGGCTTCGTTTGTCTTTGGGATCGCTTTTCGACCGGGGATACTGTCGTAACCGCCATTGATCACCTCCGCCAGATCATCTCCTGGCGCATGTTGAACTTATCCGCCGACCATCTCATGCAGGAAAGGGCTGCTGCCTGGTACGCGGGTTCTAGGGACGGGTACCGGTTACCCCTGGAGCCCCTGGAGCTTAAATACCCGGATGGGCTCGGCTGTTTCGAGTCATTCCCGCATAATTTGGTCAGTACCAGGCAAAGAATTGTATGAGTTACTCGAAGATCAGGATTATAATCTAAGGTCTCATGGAGAATATAGGTCGGTACCATATTGAACGTGAGCTTGGGCGCGGGGCAATGGGTATCGTGTACCTTGCCCAGCACCCCTCGATGGATCGTATGGTCGCCATCAAGACGTTCCGTATACCGGATGGAGAGGATGGCGAGTTCCAGAACCGCGATCGTTTGCGTGCCGAAGCCGATCGTGCCGGCGGTCTCGACCATCCAAATATTGTCAAAATCTACGACGTGGACGAACAGGGCGATCCGCCCTATATCGTCATGGAGTATGTGGATGGCCCGACCTTAGATCAGTTACTGACCACCGACGCTCCCGATTCGGACCAAAGCATTTCCATTCTGCGACAGGCCGCCGAAGCGCTGGATTACGCGCACCACCAGAGAATCATTCACCGCGACATAAAGCCCGCCAACCTCATGCTCGACAGCAAGAATATGCTGAAGATCACCGACTTCGGGATCGCCAAGCGGGCAGGCGCTAACACTCAAACCACCAGCCGCTTCATGGGAACGCCGGAATACATGGCGCCCGAACAACTGGAGGGGCGCCCGGATATCGATGGCCGGGCCGACCAATTCGCGCTCGCGACCATCGCCTACCAATTGGTCACTGGCCGCAAACCCTTCGAAGCGGACACGGTAACGGCGATCTCGCATTTGATCGCTAACAAGAATCCTGTTCCACCAAGCCAGGTAAACCATAGCCTTGGCAAGCAGGTTGATGCCGTTATCGGGAAAGCGCACTCGAAAAGCCGCGACCGCCGCTACGCCACTTGTACGGAGTTCACCGACGCCCTGGAAATCGCGCTGTTAGCCCCGGCGCGTCGCGCCGTCCCCGTCTGGGTTCCTTTTGCTGCGGCCGGGGCGTTGTTGGTTGCGTTGTTTTTGGTGGGGGCGTTATTCGACTGGTGGCCGGATCCATTCGGGTGGCGGACAAGCCCGAACAAACTGGCGATGACGGTGGATCCGCCGTCCGTCGTGCTCAAACCGTTGCAGTCGCAGCAATTCAAAGTGTTGGCCGGCAATGACTCGCCCTCCGTCGCCTGGACGCTTGCGCCCCCCGGCGTGGGAACTATCTCCGAAAGCGGAGTCTATAGGGCACCGTCGGATGCTGTTACCGAACAGGCTGTGACCGTCACGGCCACCAACCTGGCCGATAAATCGATGCGGGTATCCGCATCAATCCAGCTGACGCCGGCGCCAACACCCGATCCCCAACTCGTCGTGACACCGGCGAGAGCCGTTCTCCAGCCCGGTCAGTCGCAGCAGTTCAGTGCTTCCGGAGCCGATGTCCGCTGGAGCGTGACACCGAGCGTAGGTACGATCACCCGAACTGGCCTGTATCGTTCCCCACTCCATAACGTGGTCGAGCAGAAGGTAACTGTCCTTGCCACCAATAGTGGTCTTCATGCTTCCGCCGAACTCCTGTTGACTGCCGAGGCGCAGCCAGTGGCGTCGTTCTCGCTGCAGGCCCTATCGCGGAGCGTTCCAATCCCCAAAGGTGCGGTCTTTGGCGACAACGATGAGCGCCTCGGCTATCTCGGCGTCGGGCACCTCCGCTGCAAGGTAAAATCCTCCGGCGCGCATGCCGGGAACGGGGAACTACGATTAGTCTGGTATGTCAATGGCGATGAAATGAGTAATAAGCCTCTTCCTCCGGCCCAGGGCGAGCAAGTCATCGACTACGGCAATCTTCCCGAACCCGGCGTCTATCGGATCAAGCTGATGGCCGGTCCGGCGGTTCGGGCCGAGACCACGTTCACAATCAAGAAAGGCACACAATAACCGCTCCCATCGGTTTAGGAAGGCGCTTATGATTTTATCGACAACAGCCGAACAGCGAACCCGGGCCATCCGGATGCTTCGCATGGAGGCATCGATTCTGCCCCTGTTCTTCTCCCTCGCGATCGGGCTTGGGGCACAGCCCCTGCCGGGAAAACTGGAAACCGCCCCATCCGGAACAGCCGCTCCGAACTCCCCTAAATCGACCGATGGACCGGAGTTGGGAGCCGCGGCAGCTAAGGCCATGGCAGCTGCCGACCGGCCCTCGGTGAACCCGCTCGGGTCGTTATTCGAGGTCACTGAAGCAAAGCGCAAGCTATGGGAGAAGGCGGACGCTGCAGCCGCGGAGTCAATTAAGAAGGTTGGGGCCGATGACCCATGTTCCAAGAGAATTCCTGGTTTCACGAAGGCGGCCTTGGATTCCTTCTCGGATTATGCCAAGGCCTACTCGCTCTACATCGAGAAATGGAGCGCGCTGACGCAGGAGGCTATTCAGGGCCTGGAAGAACAGGGCGCCGATGGTAAAAAACCTCGCGAGGACCTGCCGGCCGAGCTACAGCGGATCAATGACCAGATTAAACAGGCCCAGGAGGATTTGGCGAACTATCCGAAGGACAATCCAACCTTCAAGGAAGCCCGCGATGCAACCGCCAATGTGGTTGAACTCCTGCTCAAGAACAAACAGACCCTTGAAACGGCGATCAAGGACAGTGATAGCGAACAGGAATCGCACTTGGCTCAAAAGCAACTGCTGCAGGCACGTCTTCAGGAGATCGCCGCCATGACCCAGAGGCGGGACCTCTACAAGACGGCCGCGGAGAATAGATATCAGGCTTGGCGTTCAGAGTGGGGATCGAAATGCCTCGTATTTTTGTCGAAGGTCAGTAAAGGCCAATAGCAACATGGGAAACAACATGTCTTTTCAACCCTATCGACCGCACTGGGCTCTGCTTCTCATCTCTACCCAATTGATCTTCCTGTCCGAGGCGTACAGCCAGAAGATGGCTATGCCGTCCACGAACAGCCAGAAAGCCGACGAGAAGCTCGTTTACGTCCCGCCTTCGGACTCCGTCCGAAAGTCCCGTACTGCTTACACTCAGGCTGCGCATGAATGGGACGACAAACGCGATCGTACTCTCGTGAAGGATATCGGTCAAGCACCCGAGAAGATCGTGCCTCGAATAGAAGCCGAGCAGGATCGGACATCCAAAATGCTCCAGGGCAGGAAGGCCTATTATGAGTCGCTCGGTCAATACTACGACTCGCTGGGAGACCGGATGGCCACTCCCGGGCTCGTCGATCCCGAAGGGCAAAAAGCCGTCATCCAGCAGGGAATCATGATGCTCGTCGATCAGCGCCAGCAGTTGGAAAAGGACATCGCCGACGGTGCCAAAGAACCCTCCATACAGAGGCAGCTTAAGGAGCAATTGAAGGCCATTGAGATGGCCAAGAAGACCCTGGAAGACGACGCTCTGGCAATGGACCGAATTAAGCAGGGCGACGCGGCCATGACAACGAACAGAGCATCGGCAGTGCAGTCGCAGAAGAATCTTGCCAAGACAATGCAGGTGATTGCCGAAGGCACGGCAGATTTGGATAAGCTCTACAAGGCGCAGTTCACTGCGATGAAAGGTATCGCCGGAAAGAGCATTCCGGATAAAGTACCCGCTATTCCCGTGGATCCCCCGGGGCCCACCACACCGCCAGCCAACGCCGGCACGCCCGGTCCCACCACCACTCCCATCGGGCCGGTAACCGGCGAAGGCCGGTCTGCGACTCCGTCACCGCCCGGTCCAGTCACGGGCGCGCCAGTGGAACCTGCAGGCGGCAGTGCCCACACCGTTGGTCCTATCACGCCTCCGCCTCCCATCGTGCCCCCGGCGCCCGCCTCTGCGGTCAACCTGAATGGAAATTGGAAGTTCCAGTCGACCAACAAGCCGGAGTTGCCTGGCTTTGTGCTGCTTGAGATCGAGGACACATCCGCTTCACTGAAAGGAAAACTGACCATTACGACCGCGCCGAAATCCTGGGGAGCAAGCCAGTTCTTCTGCGAGTTTTCCGGCCCGCGAACTCTCAAAGGCAGTCCTGAGGCTGCGTACACATTTACGTGTAGTTCGGCCGGCAAGACGGGCGAGCTACAGATTTATCCCCAAGCGTCACAGCCGGGCCTCATCGAAGTGCTCTGGAACAGCGGAAAGGCGAACTTCGACTTGACACTACTAAAATGACGGCAGACGGCGGCCTTAGCAGCGGATATCTCTCCAGCCATGGTGTTCGTACCTCGGTGTGGCGGCAACGGCGAAGGCTCGTTGGTTCGCTGATAATGCATGTCTCTGTCGTGTTTTTGCTTTTTGTGCCTCCTCTTCCCCCGCCGCCGAACACACCAAAACCTCCGGTTTTCCTGGTGCCAATTCCGAAATTCTTGAGGGATAAGCCCAAATCCCTTCCCAAGGCTGCCGCACAACCGCCCCCACCGCAACCCAGAATTCTCTCACCTATTGACAGGTCCAAGGTGGACGCGAGCGCCGCCAGCTATGAGGTCCACTACGAGCCGTCGCACCTCTTCGACATCATTCAATCTTTTGGAGCGACCCTAGGCTTCGGCCCCGCCGACAGGCCGCTCTACATAACCGCTCGTTTTAGACCGGTCGACTGGAGGCCGGTTTCTCTCGTACAAGAACGCCGCGACGATTTTGTCGCCTTCCGGATTCAACGCAATTACCCGTTGTTCGACGACTTGCGCAGGCGTTACGACCTGAAAAACTGCGTGGCCTATGTGCTCTTCGAAGAGGCTTTCAGGGACCGTATTACTGCGGCCTTGCAGGAGGAGGCCGCGCTTAATGGCCTTCCCGGCCAGGTGCTTTCCGCCAAGGTGTGGCTGTCTTACAACCCGGCCGGCATTCGCGTGGATCAATTCAAAATGGGCGGCGAGGCAGGCTCGCAGCGCTGAGGGCCTATGAAGCACCTGATTATCGCGATGTGCACATTGCTCCCCACTCTGGCCACCGGCCAGATCACGCTGGGAAAGATCACGACGTCGTCCGGTTCAACCACGCAGGTACGGATCGAGATCCCCGCCGGCGTCCGGATCGATGAACACGCCCAGCCAGGTAAGTTCATCCTCGACTTCTATAGTGTGCGGCTCGATCCGAAGGCGCCGAGAGTCTACTCCGTCAATGACGGTGTGATCGCAAAAATTCGCGTCGGAGAGCACCCGCCGGCCATGCTCCGCGTTGTGTTGGACCTCATGACCGATGGCAAATGCAGTACGTCGCGAGACAACTCCGGTGCGCTGGCCGTTCAGGCGCCAAAAGGCGCCAGGATTGCTCCGCCTCCCCCGACCGCACCCAGTCTTCCCCTAATTTCTGGTGCCCGGCCGGCAACGAGTCCAGCACCGAATTTCACTGACCCACCACCTCAGCCTCCAACGTCGACCCGCCAGGAAGCAACCGATCGCGGTGGCGAAATCCGGCTGGCTCCTGGACTGGAACTGGATATCATAGAAGATACCGCTCAGGACGTGCCCTTCGTTTTGCAGCGCTATGGCGGCTCCGTGGGATTCGCACCCGCGAATAATCCGGTGATCGAGAAGGTTTTCAGATCGCCAGGTTGGACACCCGCCCCCGTGCCCAGCGGCCGCGACCGCCTCACATCCTATTTCGCATTACAGTTCGCGGATGACAAGTCGGCAACTGTCGAGGACCTCCGCAAACGCTATTCCATCGACCGTTCTCTCATCGCTTATGCCCTGTTCCCAAGCGATTTTTTGGATGTAATTCACGCCGAAATCCGCCGGGCCGCGGCCAAACAATCCCGCGCCGGCCAAGTGGGCAAGGCTACCATCATGTTCACAATGTTGGGCAGCGGCGTGGAAGTAAAAAGCGTGACGTTGCGCTAGGCCGCGTTACTCGCCGGCCCGCCCGCTTACCCTCCCACTTCTCGCGAGAAGAACTTGCCCTGCACGTGGATCCGCCCGTTCGGCGCGCTCACGAAAATGTCCCCATCTTCGCTGTGTAGCAGGAGCATCGGCCGCCCGGTCTCATCCGCCTTCTCCAGCAGCGCAATCTTCAATTTGGTCGGCGTCGACACTACGAGCGATTCCTTGCCTTCCTTGTCCGATAACTGAATCCGGTGACCGCTCTTCGTCACGATTCGCTTCACGTCGTTGGACTCGATATCACCGCCCCAAAACTCCGCGCGCGGTGCCTTATCGACGCCGTTCCACAACGAGCCCAACACAATCGGCCGTTCGGGATTGCCGTTCTCGAAAGCCACCAACACCTCGTCACCCTTCTCCGGCAGGAACAGAAATCCCCTGTCGCCGCCCGCGTGCGGAGTCGCCATCCGTGCCCAACCCGTTTCACCCTGCTCCTGCCAGTCGTATTGAATCTTCAGGCGGCCCATTTTTCGCGGGTCGTTCTGGTCCACCACGCGCGCGCTCACGACCCCGCGCATCCGCCGGGCGGCCGGCGCCGATGGGCTTACATAGTTCTTCCACGGCGTGCACCAGAATTCGTTGGTGTAACCCTGTTTTGTCCACCGGTGAACCACACGCGTCACGCCGTACGTTCCGCGAGCGTCCAGCACGCCGCTGATCTCGACAGTGTTTCCCGGTTTCACCTGTTCGTTGCGGCTCTGGCCGCGGCATATCGTAGCAGAGCCTACTGAACGCACGCTCTCCCGTTCCAGCAACTCCCGGAACTCGGCCTCCGAAGCCGCCCGCCCGTCCACGTGGACGAATCCCTCGGGCAAGCATGCCCCCGACTGCTTCTCCACGGCCGCGGTCATGGCCGGGCTGGACCCGAACGACTCGGGCCGCTTGCGCACCGCGCGCAGCGTCTTACTCTGCATCTTCCGCGCGTCGTAATGCGTGCCCCCAAATGAGGGCTGTCCGACCCTGCCTGTGACCTCGAACTGCGTCAGCCCCTGGCCGTCATCCGCCCGCCATTGAACCTTCGCTCCGTCTCGAAACGCATCGCAGATCTGAACCCCGGCCGCCGTTGGACGAATCCACGCCTGATGGTCGTCAGCGAGCCGCACCAGGAAGTCGAAGTCGGACTCCCCCCATTGCACATAGTTCTTGGGAGCGCGCGCCGTCGCTTGAACGTCCACTGTGACACTACTGCGCGCACCTATCTCCGATGCGACATCCGGCAATGTATGCTTTCTGTAATACGCCTCGCCAGCCGAAATCGATAACTTGTAAGACTCGGTTACCCCCAGAATATGTGCGGAATAGCTGCCGTAAATCTCGTACTCCATCTCCGACTCGAGCACGAAACCCGTGAACAGCTTATTCGCACTACCCTGTTGGTCGAACGTGACGACTTCCAGGGCTTTTCCGAGGAAGTTCTCAAAAGGGAATCGCCGGTCAGGCGTCTGGCGGCATATGATCCGGCACCACGAGTGACGATTCAACTCCTCTTCCACTTCCACGGAGGAGAGAATCGCGTCCTCCAGGAGCTCACCGCCGATTTTCAAATAGCTGGCAGGCATTATTCGCGACCTACGCTACTTAGTGACCGTAGCTCGTTTTAACATAAGATATGATGGGTTCGCAACCACTGTGCGCATCTTTGGACAGTGTGCGCCTCTTATGTTGCACGAGTTTCGCCCGCAGCCTTGTTCCATGGCGCTTCCCCCCGGCCGGGCGTAGAGTGTCCGGGGCCGCCGAATCCAGCACTATTAGGATGCGCGATTATGCAATTACGCCTACGGCTTAATGCCAGGCACGATAGCTTGAGCGCTGAGTTGCTACTGCGCCTCGGGGCCGCGGTGCGGGAAACATCTTGGGAGCACTTTCGAAACCCGTGGACAGGAGCATCTCTCAGCGATCCCGGCTGTAAACGGTCGACCAATGAAGACCGTTGCGCCTTCGTGGTCCCCTCTGAGCCCGAGTTACTGCGCTCTAAGGGGGTTCTGGGCATCGTCGCCGACGGCATGGGCGGCCACGCAGCCGGTGAGGTCGCCAGCGCCATGGCGGTGGATATCGTGAGTCGTAACTACTTTGGGTCCGCAGCTTCCCCTAGAAGTGCCCTCCTGCATGCCTTCCAGCGCGCCAATCATGAAATCTTCCAGGTGGGACAGCAGGAGGAACGGCGGGGATTAGGTACCACGTGCACCGCACTGGCGATTATTGACCGGCAGGTGGTCTGGGTCCACATCGGAGACTCCCGGTTGTATCGGTTACGGCGGGGACGAGTGGCGCAATTAACCGAAGATGATTCGGAGGTTCACGCTCTCATTCGTCGCGGATGGATCACCGCGCAAGAGGCGCGGCACCACCCGCGCAGAAACCTATTATGCCGAGCCCTGGGAGTGGACGCCGACATCCAACCATCCTGCTCCCCTGAATCGGCGACCGCCCGCTGGAGCGATCGCTACCTCTTATGCTCGGACGGACTCCACGACACCGTGGAAGAAAGCGAATTGCGGACAACCCTGGCCAGGGATGAACCTGAAGCCGCCTGCGCCCAACTGATACAACTGGCGCGCGCCAGCGGAGGACCGGACAATATCACCGGTCTCATCATCGCTACACACTGAAGGAGCGATCGGTGCGACCGCTCCTCGGCCGAAAGCTTACTACTTGGACTTACAGCAGACAGCGGCAGCAATTCCGCCGCCGGCTCCGGCAATCGCAACCCCGGCGATGATCGCCTTCGTTTGCGAAGTCATCCCGGCCTTTTCAACCTTCCCAGGACCTCCGCTGCCAGCGGTCATCGGGTCGTAAGCCGGCGCAGTAAAGCGATTGGCAGCTGCCAGGCATCCGCCCGCGGCCGTCACTTCAATCTTCGTCATCGTCACCGACGCCTGTGAGCCCTTCAGTGCACCACCCGTGCCGCGCGTCCCCACAATGTGAACGCGGCTGCCCACATTCGCACCGAGGTTGGCCCCCATGAGCTGGTACAGCGCGCTATCCACTGCCAAGCCGTACAGAGGACCCGACGCCTGCTTCAGCAGGCAGCCGCTCATATCGAAATCGTCCGCCGGCGCCGCGTATGGATCCAGCATCAAACCCATTCCGGGGTTAACCATAGCCACCAGCACGCCCGTCTTGCTGAATATTTTGACCGGACCAGCCAGCGCCTTCACCTGGACGTCGTGCTCGCCGGTCAGCCGCACTTCGGCCCTGCCGCTCGCGCCTTCCGTTTCAATCCGCAATGTGCGCGCCTGAAGGTTGAAGCCCGCTGCCACGCCAATCTCTCCCGAACCCGTCTCCAGGACCGCGTCCGAACCGTGAACCGTCACACTCGAGTTGGCGTTTAGATCAATGCGGCTGCCGTTGATCAACTGAAGCCGCGATGAGATCGCGCCGGTCTCCACTTTGGTGCCGTCGAACAGCGTCGCAGTCCCGGATACCTTGCTCTGGTTTACAGCAAAGGTGCCCTTCGCGGTTGCGGTACCGATTCCAGAGTTGGCCGCCCACAAACCGCCGACTAATCCAAGGCTTAACGCCCCGAACACAAATAACCTCAAACCGGACATTTTGATCTCCTTGATTTCAAGTTCACGATAACCTGTATTATTATTATCGGTTGCTACGTAACATTGCAATACAAATCACGGACCAGATACTCTTTTTTTCAAGGTTTGCGATTGCCGTCGCAGTCGTCGGCATCTCACTCTTTGCCACTTACCTATCAATTACCCGATCTCTTGCCGACTTAGAATACAAAGAGAATACAATTGAGTCCCTCCGTCAGGCCGCAAGACTCGATCCGCTGAGTGCCGCGACCCATCTTTCCCTCGGCGTGCAACTGGAACTCGCCGGAGGCGATGCCGCCACCGAGTTTCTTACCGCCACACGCTTGGAACCGACCCTCGCCGAGCCCTGGCTGCGCCTCGGCCTCCTGTATGAGGCCCGTGCCGACATGGCCACCGCCGAGCGCTCCTTGCTTCACGCCGCCGACATAGACCACCGCCTTACCCCGCGTTTTACCCTGATGAATTTCTATGCTCGCCGCGCCCAGCCGGTTGCTTTCTGGCATTGGGCGCGACTGGCTTTCGAGCGCGCCTACGGCGACTCATCACCCCTCTACGACCTCTGTTGGCAAGTCGCCGCCGACCCTGCCGAAGTCTATGATAAGGCCATCCCCAGGACACACGACCTTCAGCGGAGTTACCTCGCGTATCTCCTCTCCCGAGGGCGTCTCCCCGCCGCCCGTCAACCGGCCCGCGACCTATTGACTCATGCCGATGCCGCCGACCTCGGCCTGCTCCTCGACTACTGCGACCGGCTCATCGATACCACCCCTTCCGAGGCTCTCTGGGTCTGGAACGAGTCCTGCCGGCGCGGCCTGCTGCCCTATCAGGAACTGCATCCTGACCAGGCCCCTGCCATCGTCAATCCGGCCTTTGCCATCGAGCCATTGCAGAGGGCCTTCGATTGGTACGTGCCCGACGTGCCGGCGATATCTTCGACTCGCCTGCCCGGCGGCGGAATGCAATTCGCACTCAGTGGCCGCCAGGCCGAAGCCCTTGAAATGATTGCCCAAAGCCTTCCCGTTCTGCCGCTCAAAACCTACCGCGTGGTGATCGAGTATCAAACCGAAGCCATCGCCAGTCCCACCGGACTTACCTTCGCCGCGGAAGATCGAAAAGGCGGACACCTCCTCAGCGACGTTGCCCTCGCCCCCGCGGAAGACGGTGGCCGCCAATCCTTCCTCCTGCAATCGTCCGCCTCCGGACTGGTGACTCTGCGCCTTCGCTATCGTCGACCCTCGGGCTCCGTTCGCGCCGAGGGGAGGGTTACCGTTCGATCGGTTCGCCTGGAGAACGCACAGTGAGGCAGACGTTCGCGGCCGCGCTGCTCATCGCTGTCTTCGCCGGATTGTCCGTCATGTGGTGCCCCGACCGGTGGGCCGTCGGCGTAGCCCAATGCGCAATCTTCGGAGTAGGCTCTGCGTGGACCTGTTGCGTCCTGATTGCCCGCTGCGCTCTGCCGGCCGGCTTCGCGCACATTCCCCTACTCGGCATCCTCTTTTGGGGTGGAGTGCAGCTTGCACTCGGTTGGACGGTATACCCCTGGCAGACTTGCGAAACCATGCTCTATTGGTTTACCAACCTGCTAGCCCTCACCGTAGCGTCGAGTCTCTCTCAAGACACTGAGACCGCGCACTTTTTGCGGAAATGGCTGTTCGCCGGCGGCGTCGCACTGAGTTTCCTTGCCGTACTGCAGAACTTCACCTCCGATGGCCTCGTTTTCTGGCACTTCAAGGCCCAGTACACCGAAGATCTATGGGGACCTTTTCTCTACCGGAACCAGTACGCTGCGTTCATTGAATTGCTACTACCCATCGCGTGGGTTTCCGCGTTACTCGATGAGAACAAGCGCTGGCCCTATCTCGTGGTAACCGCCGGACTGTTCTCCTGCGTCGTCGCATCCGCCTCACGCGCAGGCCTGATCCTTGCCGCTGCCGAAATCCTCGTGATCTCTGCCATCCTCTTGAGCCGGCGCGAACTTTCCCTGACGGTACTCGGTAAAGCCCTTGTCCCGTTACTGTTACTGGCCACTATCTTCGCCGCGGTCGTAGGTCCGGAGACCGTGTGGGCTCGTCTGCAGCAGCACGATCCCTACTCAGAGCGCGGCCAATGGACCGTCGCTTCCCTCTCTATGATGCGTGACCGCCCCATCAAAGGCTTTGGCTTGGGGACCTGGCCCCTCGTCTACCCGGCCTATGCAGCCACGGACGATGGAGTCTTCGTGAATCAGGCGCACAATGACTGGGCTCAAGCCGGTGTCGAAGGCGGCCTCCCCGTATTCCTCTGTTTTGCCGCTTTCTTTCTTTGGACGGTCAGAACCGGGTGGCGGACGCCGTGGGCGCTCGGTCTGTCCTTTGTTCTAGTCCACGCCGTGGTGGACTACCCGATTCAAAGACAGGCCCTCGGAGCTTTCTTCTTTCTTTTTGCCGGTGTAAGCTCGCAGCTCCGCAGGCGTAGCCGCGAACAACTTAGCTCAACTCTCGCTAAATAAAGAGCTTTACAGCAAAGCAGCTGCCCCTGAATCCGCTCCACTTACACGTGCCCCATTTCGGCGCGGCCGGCTGACATAAATCCCTCGGGGATGGTACCACTCTCCGGCGGTAAGATAGAAATATTGTTGAGAGGAAAAAACTCTTGCGTGTATTGCAAATGTACGCTACTATCCGTCTTCAGTAAGTAAAGGTACCCCGTCATCCTAGGTCGACAAATTTGTGTATGGGATGCGATACTGACCTGTCGCCTCGTCAACAGGACTTCTAAGCAGGCATACTGAGTTCGCTCCGATCGGCACAGCCCACGCTGGGTCTACCGTCGGTGCCGGGACCTGATCTGCGTTTTCTATTCGGCCTGTAGTTCAAATCCAGAGTGCAAGCTGGGACTCACACAGCGATAGCTCTGTCCAACCCATGCAAACTGAGCCCGTTTGGTTCGCCCTGACGGTCAAACCCCGGCATGAGAAGGTTGCTAACCAGAACCTGCTCCTACGCGGCCTGGAAGCCTTCCTGCCCTCGCACCAGGTGCGCCGGACGTGGTCGGACCGCATTCAGACCGTGGAACTCCCGCTGTTTCCCGGATATGTCTTCAGCCGCTTCACCTACGAAGACCGCATGCGTGCGTTGAACACGCCGGGAGTACGGTCTATCGTCACCTTCGCAGGTGTCGGTGCGCCTATCGAGGCCTGCGAGATTCGCGCCTTACAGGCAATCGTATCTTCGGGCTTACCCATATCTCCCTGGCCGTACCTTCGCGCCGGGGAAAAAGTGCGAATCGAGCGGGGTTCGCTCGAAGGACTTTGCGGCACTCTCGTCCGGGAAAAAAGCTCCTGGCGAATTGTAGTAAGTGTGGAACTCCTGCAGCGCTCCGTAGCTGTGGAGGTGGACCGTGAACTCGTCGTGCCCTTGCACGGCGATAGCACGCGGCCCGCTTGCTTGCGGCAATCCAATTGAAGTCATAGCCGTGCCTAGTCTGAAACTCCGCAACCGGATGGTCGTCTTCCGCCTGACCCAGGAGGAATACGCCAGTTTGAGTGACGCCTGCAAGTCCAAAGGCGGGCGTAACCTGTCGGAGTTTACACGGTCTGAATTATTGGCTATGCTCCACACGGAATCCACCGTAACTTCGATCCAGGATCGCTTTGACCGGTTGGAGCAAAGACTCCGTCAGTTTGAATCGGCGATCGATCGCCTGACGGAATTCGTCTCGTCGGGCCCAAATCCAGGCACCTCCCCGATACGCCGGACAAGTCCCGGTGGAACGGACCAATCTATATGAAGCTCGCAGCATTAGTTTTAGTCCTGTCAATCTCGGGATTCGGACAGCGTCCTACTCCCATGGCCGATCCGGCCACCACCAATCTGCCCGCCCAGAAGATCGGCCCCGACGATCTTCTGGCCGTTTCTGTTTACGATGCCCCGGAGTTGACCCGCACCGTGCGGGTCGGCGCCGATGGCACCATTCGGATTCCGATGTTGAAGCAGCGCCTCAAAGTCGATGGCCTTATGCCGGGTGACGTGGAGAGCGCTATCGCCGCCGCCCTTGTCGCGGAGGAACTACTGGTTGGCCCGTTTGTCACGGTAACCGTGGCGGAGTACCACAGCCGCCCCATCAGCGTGATGGGCGCCGTCAGGAAGCCAATCACTTTCCAGGCGGAAACCCCTGTAACTCTGCTCCACGCCCTGGCCAGGGCCGAGGGGCTTAACAGCGACGCCGGCCAGGAGATCCTCATCAGCAAGGCAGCCCGCTCGAACTCCGATTCCGCGCCCTTGGTCCAGCGCATCAGTGTGAAAGCCCTGATCGATGGCGCTGACCCTTCAGCGAATCTCACTCTGACGGGAGGCGAAGAGGTTCGCGTACCCGAAGCCGGCCGGATCTATGTAGTCGGCAACGTGAAGAAGCCTGGTGCCTTCACCATTCAGGACAACTCGCAAAGCACTGTCCTGAAAGCGCTCGCGATGGCGGAAGGACTCTCGCCCTACGCGGGCAAACAGGCGTTCATCTATCGTACTGAGGGAGGCGTCGGCGGCAAGAACGAAATCCCTGTGGAGCTTCGACTAATCATGGAACGAAAGACCGACGATGTCGCCCTGCTGCCCAATGACATCCTCTATATCACCGACAACAAAAGCCGGCGCCTGACCATAACTACGTTGGAAAAGATCTTCATCCTAGGGGCGGGAGTCACCTCGGCCCTGATTTACGCGGGCGTCCACTAGACTCGCCTGGACTCTTCATATGCATGAAAACAATAATCTGATCCGGCCGCTTGCCCCCCCGGCGGAGGAGCGGCACTTGCGCCGTCAACCCCTCCCGGTCGAGCCGTTCCCCGGGCCGACTTACAATCTGGAAGCCGAACAGGAAGAGCCGCCGGTCCCGCTCGCACAGTACCTATGGATCCTCCGACGGCAGCTCTGGAAGATCTTGACCTTCGTTGTAGTTGCCGTTGTCGCCACCTTTATCGTCTCCAAGCGGCTCACGCCGGTCTACGAGTCCACGGCTACCGTGGATATCGATCGACAGACCCCCGCCGGCATTATCGGTCAGGAATCCAACCGTTCCGTTCTCAACGATGCCGACCAGTTTCTTGCCACCCAGGTGAAACTCATCCAATCCGATTCCGTCCTGCGGCCAATCACCGAGCAGTACAAGCTGCGCGACAAGGAGCAGGAGACTTTCGTGGCGCAACCTGGCAATACTGTGCCTTTACAAGATGCCCCCGTTCTCTTGAAGAAGCTAAGCGTGACCCGGCCTCCCAACACGTACCTCATCCTGATCAGCTACCGTTCCACCGATCCGCGGCTCGCGGCCAATGTTGCCAATGGCATTGCCCATTCGTACCTCAATCACGCCTACAAGATTCGCTTCGAATCGTCGGCCAGCCTGTCCGCCTTCATGGAGCGGCAGATTGAAGAATTGAAAGCCAAGATGGAGCGCTCCAGCACCGCGCTGGCCCAGTTTGAAAAGGAGCTGAACGTCATCAATCCCGAAGAGAAAACCAGCATCCTTTCCTCGCGACTGCTCCAGTTGAACACCGAATACACCAACGCTCAGACGGACCGCGTCCGCAAGGAGACGGCGTATCGATCGGTCAGCAGCGGGAGTCTGGAAGCTGCCCAGGTCTCTTTGCAGGGAGAATCGCTAAAGAAGCTCACGGAAAATCTTGCCGAGGCCAACCAGAAGTTCACCGACGTGAAAACTCACTACGGTGCCGGCCATCCCGAGTACAGAAAGGCGGCCGCCCAGGTCGCCGAAATAGAGCGTCAGTTTCAGCAGACCAAGGAAAATGTCGGGCTGCGCGTGGCGGTGGAATTCAAGGATGCAACGAACCGCGAATCGATGTTGGAAGCAGCCGTGAAGGATACAAAGGCCGAGTTTGACCGGCTGAACCTGCGTTCCTTCGAATACCAATCCCTCAAGCGCGAAGCCGATGCCGATAAAAAGCTCTATGAAGAGTTGGTCACCAAGATCAAGGAGGCTGGGATCAACGCCGGCTTCCAGAACAGCGCAATCCGGATCGCGGATTTAGCCCGGCCTGGAGTAAAGCCGGTGTTTCCTATTCTCACCTTGAATCTAGCCTTGGCACTGATCTTTTCGTTCCTCGTCGCGGTGGGTGCCGCAATTGTCGCCGACATGTTGAACAGCACCGTGCGCGATCCTGAGCAGGTCGCTCGCACCTTGAAGGCGGAAGTCGTGGGAAGCCTGCCAGTGGTCAAGGAACTGCGCGGCCGCATCGCCGGTTCCGTGGTGCCGTTAACCGGCGCCCCGGCGATTGGACGCACGCAGAACGGCAGCGGCCTCAGCGGCTACGACGAGGCGATCCGCACCCTCCGCAATTCCATCCTACTGGCAGATTTCGACCGCCGCTTACGGTCGATCATGGTGACCAGCGCCTCGCCGGCCGAAGGCAAGTCAACTACGGCGGCCCACCTCGTGATCGCTCATGCGCAACAGGGCCGACGCACTCTCCTGATAGATGGCGACCTGCGTCGTCCCAGCGTGCACCGTCGCTTCGACATTCCGAACGTTCAGGGCCTCTCAAATGCATTGACAGGCGAAATTGAGTGGCGAAGCGCCCTGGTCCAGAAGCCGGGTGTCCCGAACCTGGACATCCTTCCGGCAGGTCCACCGTCACGCCGCGCTGCGGATCTCGTGGGAACGCCATTGATGGATCTTATCGAGGAGGCGATGCGAGAGTACGACCTCGTAGTCTTGGACACCCCACCCCTTCTCGGGTTTTCGGAGCCGCTGCAAATGGCCACTGCGGTAGACGGTGTACTTGTGATCGCGCGTGCGGGTCAAACGAACCGCAAAGCGTTGGGCTCAGCGCTGAATACCCTACTTCGACTGCGGGCGAATGTCATCGGCGTCGTGTTAAACGAGATTCGTGCCGATGCCGGAAACGGCTACTACTATCACTACTACAGCCCGAAGTACTACAAATACTACCATAAGGCAGACCGGGCGTGACTCCTACGATTCGCGGAGCGCAACGATACTTGTCGACGACTCCACCAGCGCCTGCCCCCAGGCTCGCGCCTTCCCAGGAGCGCGGGTTGGCTATTTGCGTTTGCTTTGACCCCCTCGACCGCAGCCTCGAACAGAGATTTCGCTCATGTAACTTTTCGCGGGATTACTATTGTGGCCCTCGCGCGGGCCAACGACCGTAGGATACATTCGTTTCACCGCCTTAGTATCGGGCCTATGGGCTGTCGTATACTTCCCACTGGTTATTTGTTCCAACATTCACTCCGGATCACCGCTTGGTATTGCCTCTCTTTCTCCCGCAATACCGTGGCGCTTGCTTTGATCGCCATCCGTGCCAAGAAAGCACAAAGGACCGAGTTCTTCTGAAATTGCCGGGTGGCCAATGTCTTCTTACCTCACTGTTCCCTCCCCATTGATTTCCGCTTCAATGGGGCTCTCCAATTAGTTGGC
>JBDTPR010000006.1:0-34031 GCA_039932635.1 Candidatus Solibacter sp. | reverse complement strand
GCCATACGCGAACTTGCGCGCCAGTGCGGGTTTTCACTCGCCGGTGTGGCCGCGGCCGTTCCGGCGGACGATCGGGCGCGCTTTCACGAGTGGGTGTCGGCGGGCAGGGCGGGGAAGATGGGCTATCTGACCGATCACCGCGCCGAGGTGCGCGATGACCCTCGCAAGCTGCTGCCGTCGGCACGGTCCATCATTTGTGTGGGCAAGCTTTATCAGACGCCGTGGCCGCATACCGCGCAGGATTCGGAGCGCGGCTGGATTTCGCGATATGCCTGGGGCGAGGACTACCACGACGTTGTGCGGCGCGACCTGGCACAACTGGATGAGTTGCTGCGTGGGCGGGTTGGCGCGGGGTACGAATCGCGAATCTGCGTGGATACGGCGCCGTTGCTGGAGCGAAGTTATGCACGGCTTGCAGGGCTCGGCTGGATCGGGCGGAATACGTGCCTGATCAATCAGCAGGAGGGCTCGTGGTTCTTTCTCGGAGAGTTGCTGGTGTCGATCGAGATTGCGCCTGATGCGCCGCCGCCGGATCGGTGCGGCACTTGTATGCGGTGCGTGGAGGCTTGTCCTACTGCAGCGATCGTGCCGGACGAGGGGGTGGATGCGACGCGCTGCATTTCGTATTTCACGATTGAATTGCGGGGCTCGGTTCCGCTGGAGCAACGGGCTGGAATCGGCACGCATGTGTTTGGCTGCGACATCTGCCAGGACGTTTGTCCCTGGAATGGACGCGCGCCGGTGACGGGGGATCCTGCGTTCGCGCCCCGGCAATTTGCGCCTCAGTTGGAAGCGCTCGCCGCGGTCACCGAGGACGAATTCCGCGCCATGTTTCGGGGCTCTCCGGTGGCGCGCGCACGCTACTCGGGTTTCCTGCGCAATGTCGCGATTGCGATGGGGAATGCGGGGCACGAAAGGTATCGTGGTTCGCTGGAGCGCCTTGCAGGTTCCGGCGACCCGGTGGTGGCGGAGCACGCAGAATGGGCTCTGGGGCGGCTTTGATCCGAACTCCCGTCTTTGTCGGGCGGGCTTCAGCCTGCGTACCGACTTCAGTCGGTACACCGGCCGAAGGCCGGAGTTTCCGCGCGCCCGCGTCCTACTTCAGCCTGACTCTTTGCACTCGCCAATTGCCGACTTCGCCCACCGTCAACTCATTGGGCGTGCGGCAATCGATCGCATTCACAGTCCCAAATTCCTCAGCCGCCTTCCCCGCCGCGCCGAACTTCCCTAGCACCGTGCCGTCCAATTCCAACCTGTAGATTTCGCCGCCGTCCATGGTCGTCGGGTCATTGGAATTGGAGCTGTACAAAAACTGGTGCGCCCCCGGCGAAATGCAGATCGCCCACGGAGCCCCCACATTCGAGATCTGCCGCTGGAACGCGCCCTCGTTATCGAACACCTGAATCCGCTTGTTCCCGCGATCCGCCACGTACACGCTCCCCTTCGCATCCACTGCCAGCGACAGGGGCAAATCGAACTGCCCTGGGCCGCTGCCTCGCGTGCCCCAGCTCTTCAAGAAACGCCCGTCCTTATCGAACTTCGCGATCCGCGCATTCCCGAATCCGTCCGACACGAAGATGTTTCCCGCCGCATCGAAGGCCACGTCAGAAGGCTTATTGAAGTTATCTCCTGGAACGCCCGCGCCTGTATTCGGACCGCCGCGTCCGCCGCCGCCCGTAGGGCCCCCTGGCGCATTCACCGACTCCGGCTTGCGTCCCAGCGTCATCGCGATCCGGCCATCGGGCGCGAACTTGATCACCATGTTGGAGCCGCGGTCCACCACCCAGATGTTGTCTTGCGCATCTACGCGCGCCGCGGCCGCGAAGTTGAAGCCGTACACGCCATCGCCGATCTCACGCACGAACTTTCCCGTTTTATCGAACTCGTAGAGTTTCGAGCCTCCATGCGTGAAGATTCGCGATGCGCCCCACGTGCCGTTGCCTCCGCCGACACGCGTGTAGACGAATAAATTCCCCTTCGAATTGGTGGCTACACCGGCCACCTCTCCGAGGTGCAGGCGCTCCGGAAGCTTCGCCGGATCCGGCGCCGCGTCGAACGCTATCTGCGCGCTCAATGTGCCCGCCAACAACAACGCCCCTGCCGCGATCCGCCGCATCATTTCGCCCCCTTCGTTGGGTTCAGTGTAATCTTCTGCACCCGCCACGCTGTAATCTCGCTGACCAGCAGTTCGTTCTCATTGCGGCAATCGATTTCGTGCACCGTGGCGAACTCTCCCAGCTTCTTGCCCGAGTGTCCGAACTTGCCGATGATCGTGCCATCCAGTTCCATCTTGTAGATCTCGCCGGTCACCGACTCCAACTGCGAGTTGTTATTATCCGGGAACGAATTGGAGCTGTACAGATACTGGTGCGGACCTGGCGTGATGCATACCGCCCACGGGGCGCCCACCTGATCGTAGATCGCTTTGAATTTCAGATCATTGTCGAAAACCTGGATGCGGCTGTTGCTGCGGTCGCCCACGTAGATGTTGCCATTGGCATCGGCCGCGATCGTATGCGGCAGATTCAGTTGTCCCTGCCCGCTGCCTCTGGATCCGACGGTCGCGATGAATTTTCCATTCTTGTCGTACTTCACGACCCGCGAATTTCCGTAGCCATCGGAGATGAAGATGTTTCCAGCCGCGTCCCACGCCACATCGGTCGGCCGGCTCAAGATGTAGGGCTCGGCGTTCGACGGCGCGGGTTCCCCCGGCTCCGGCCTGCGGCCGATCACCATCGCCACGCGGCCCTCCGGCGTGAACTTGATTACCATGTTGCTGCCCTCGTCCACCGCCCATATATTGTCCTGCGGGTCCACGCGCACAGCGTGCGCGAATGCGAAGCCGTACAGCCCTTCGCCGATCTCGCGCAGGTAATTCCCCTTGGCGTCGAACTCGAACAGTCGCGTCGCCTGGCTCCGTGTGTAGACGAAGATGTGCCCCTTCGAATTGGTCGCCACTCCGATGCCCTCACCCAGATAGATATTGGGTGGCATTTTCAGAAAACTCGGGTACCAAGCGAAGGGTAGCTCGGGCACGTTCTGCGCCTTAGCCTTGGCCGCCATTTGCGCCGGCGTCAAGCCGCCCGCCGCCGGTGTCTGCGCCACGCCCGGCGACGCCAATGCCAGCGTCGCTGCCAGCAGATAAACCGTTCTCTTCATCTCCCGCTCCTCTCGATTCCCGCTCACCCGGCCTTCGATATCATAGTCGAAACCCTCCCGTTGGATTTTCGCCATTTGCTTCTCTTACGACGGGATCTACCTGGCGAATGTACTTCCTATCTCCCCTTCACATTACTTTTACAACGCAATCACCTTTTATTGTTTGCCGCTATCCAGCATAGGACATGCAAACATTCAGGCTCTATCTGGCGGGCGCGTTGTTAACGGGCATCGCTCCAGCCGCTTTGGCTCACAGCTACGGACCTCCTCCCCGTGTTACCGGGGGCACTGGAGACAACGCTCGTGCGTGCACGTCGTGCCACGCGGGGGGCGCCCTGAATTCCGGCGCCGGCAGCGTAAAGGTGGTTCTGCAAGGCGGCGCCTTCTATATCCCGGGAGTCAAACAGCGCATCACCGTTCAGGTCGCCGATCCCACTCAGCAGCGCTGGGGCTTCGAACTTTCGGCACGCCTCAACAGCGACCTCGAGAAAGCGCAGGCCGGCGACTTCAACCCCGTCGACAACATGACCCAGGTGATCTGCGAAGATAATTCCTCCAAGCCTTGTGCTACCGGCGTCCTGTTCGTAACGCATACCGCTGCCGGCACGCGCAACGGCCAAAAAGGTGGAGCCACCTTCCAATTCGACTGGATGCCTCCGGCCGCCAACGCCGGTCCCGTCACCCTGTTTGTCGCCGGAAACGCCGCCAACGGTAATGGACAGAATACCGGCGACCTCGTCTACACTTCCAGCATTCAGCTGACCCCGGTCGTCGCGTCCGCGCCATCGATTGCCGCAGGCAATGTCGTCAGCGCCGCGACCTCCGTGGCCGGAGCAGTCAACGCCAACCACTGGGTCACCATCTTCGGCGCCAAC
Source organism: Candidatus Solibacter sp. (assembly GCA_039932635.1). Taxonomy (GTDB): domain Bacteria; phylum Acidobacteriota; class Terriglobia; order Bryobacterales; family Bryobacteraceae; genus Solibacter. The sequence continues at coordinate 29,997 of JBDTPR010000006.1, read as the reverse complement.
TTGAGCGCCACAACGCGCGCCTGGACCGCTGGCGATTTCATCGATGGCGGCATTCCTTTTTCGCTCGACGGCGTCAGCGTCCTGCTCAATCAATTTGGCGCCCCGCGACTCGCCTATGTTGGCTACGTCAGTCCGACCCAGGTTAATTTCCTGATGCCCTCGGACCTCACGAACACAGCCACTACAGTTCAGATCAAAAATCCTGCTGGCATCACCACCGCTATTGCGCTGCCGGTTGCCGCCAATACGCCACAGTTGTTTACGGCTGACGGCAAGTCCGCGCTGGCCACGCACAGCAACGGCGCGCTCATCGGCAAGTCCGCGCCTGCCGCTCCCGGCGAAACCATCAGCGTATACGGCACCGGTCTGGGGGCCACCAATCCCGCGCTGATCGTCGGACAGATTCCGGCCGACGCCCTGCCCCTGGCCGCTCTGCCGCAGGTCACCATTGGCGGATTGACAGCCACCGTTACCTTTGGCGGCGTTGTCCCGGGTACCGCGGGCGTCTATCAGCTCAACGTCCAGGTGCCCTCTGCCACAGCCACTGGCGATTTGCCGTTGCTGGTACAGGCAGGCACCGCGACCTCCGCCTCCACCACCCTTACCGTTCAGAAATAGTTTGTCGGGAGTAGGCGGGGCCGGACGCGGCGCCTGAGTCGCGTAACGGCCCCCTTACGTACGCGTGTCCATGCGTGTAGAATCACTTAATGGCAAAAGGAGCAGTCTTTCAATTTGCCCTATTCTGCGTGGCGGCGAGCGCGCAATCACCCAAGCTTGCCACGGTACGCGTGGACTCCTCGCTGGTGCTGATTCCCGTCCATGTCACCGAGATCACCGGTGCGCCGGTCGTCGGCCTGAAGCAGGAAGATTTCGCGCTGTATGAGGATGGTGTACGCCAGACCATCACGCACTTTTCACAGGACGATGCGCCGATCTCGGCGGGCGTGCTGCTGGATATTAGCGGCAGCATGAAGAAGAAGATGGCAAAGGCCTCGGCCGCTGTCAGCGCCTTCTTTAAATCGGCGAATCCAGAGGACGAGTTCTTCCTGGTGGAATTCAACGGCCGCCCGAAATTAACCGTTCCCTTCACGCGCGACAGTAAGCTGATTGCGGATGAAATCGCTCAAGCCAGGGCATCGGGACTGACCGCGTTGCTGGACGCCGTTCACCTCGCGGCGCGTCAGATGAAGCAGGCGCGCAACCAGCGGAGGGCTCTTATTATTCTCTCCGACGGGGGTGAAAACTATAGCCGCAATACGCTCCGTCAACTCCGCTCCATGCTGGTAGAAGCTGACCTGCAGGTGTACGTGCTGGGCGTGTACGATCAGGACTACGCGGTCAAACATTCCAGGGAAGAACGGCGCGGTCCCGCGCTGTTGGACACCGTCGCGCTCGATTCCGGAGGCCGCGATTTTCCCATCGGCAGCCTTGACGATCTGCCCGGTATCGGCCTGCAGCTTTCACGCGAACTACGCAATCAGTACGTGCTCGGCTACTCACCCAGCGAGGCCGCGGCCGACGGCAAGTATCATCGGGTCAAATTGACTCTCGCCCCCGGCGACCGCGGCCCCCTTCACGCCGATTACCGCCGGGGTTATTACGCCCCGGCGCAATAGGCAGCTCTCAATTACCGGCGGAATCCGAAAGTAACTGGCACATAGTCCGTATGCCGGTTCCCCAGGAAGATGCGGTTGTAGCGCGCTTCCGCGAAGAATTTGCCGCCCCATTTCTTGCCGAACGCAATCCCCATTCCGGCATCGACGCCGGGCTTCACCACGGAGTACGAACTGACCACGACGTCGACGGGCGTCACGAAAGGATAGTAGCCGAAGAAGGGATCGAATCCCACTCCGCTCGAAACGCCTGGCTGTGTAAACTCGCGGTTTTGCCGGTACAATCCTCCGCCGCCGGTCAGGTAGACGTCAACCGAACTCTTGGGCACCAGGTGAACGATCGGATTCAGGGTTGCCGAGAATACGCTCAGGCTTCCCCCGCCGAAGCCCAGATTGTTCAGCGTTGGCGAACTGATTCCCATCGTGTCATAACCCAGGTCGAGCATGACTCCGAAATAATGATTGACGTTCACGCCGGCCCCGCCCCTGATATTCCAACCGGTGTCTACGAGGTTCGCAGACCGTCCCACCGGCGTTGTAAAACCTGCGCCGCCTGAGAACGCAAAGCGTGGCGTCTCCTGAGCGCAAACAACCCCTGCAACGCCAAGCAACATCCCACATACTGTTAGTTTCTTCATGATTGATTTTTCCTTTTACGGAGTCAGCAGCTCCCGTGCCTTCGATTCAGCAATCACCCTTCCAGTGAGGGCGAAAGCCCCGTGGCGTCGCGGCATTCTGCCTGCAATAGGTACAATAAGCCCCATGCTTCGCTGCGTTTTGTTACTGCTTTTCACGCTGCCGGTTTGGAGCCAACCCGTGCCCTACGACGTCATCATCACGGGTGCCCGTGTGGTCGATGGCTCCGGTTCGCCGTGGTATTTCGCCGATATCGGCGTACGCGGCGATACGATCGTTGCTGTCGGTCCCTTGGGTAATGCACCGGCCGCCACGCGAATTGACGGTCGCGGCATGGTGGTCGCACCCGGCTTCATCGACATACACTCCCACGGACGCCGCGGCATCAACGCCACGCCTACCGCGGAGAACTATCTGCGCGAAGGCGTCACCACCATCATCGAAGGTCCCGACGGCAGTTCGCCGCTGCCCATCTCCACATTCCTCGACGACGTTCGCAAGCTCCCCATCTCGATTAATTTCGCGACGTTTGTGGGGCAGGGCAGCATTCGGCAGGCCGTGGTCGGACTGGCGAATCGCCCCGCCACTCCGGAGGAACTCGAGAAGATGAAAGCCATGGCCGCACAGGCCATGCGCGACGGCGCATTCGGACTCTCTACCGGGCTCTTCTACGTGCCTGGAAATTTCACTCCCACCGAGGAGGTGATCGAACTCGCCAAGGTGGTCGGCAAACTCGGCGGCATACACATCTCTCACATGCGCGAGGAAGCCTCCCACGTCCTGGACAGCGTCCGCGAGACCATACGGATCGGTGAGGAGGGCGGCTTGCCCACACAGATCACGCATCACAAAATGATTGGGCAGCCTAGTTGGGGCCGCAGCGTGGACTCGCTGAAACTCGTGGAAGAGGCGCGCGCCCGCGGAGTGGACGTCACCATCGATCAGTACCCGTACACCGCGTCCAGCACGGGCATCGCCGCGCTGGTTCCGCAGTGGGCGCTCGAAGGCGGCCAGAAATCCACTAGCGAGCGTCTGGCAGCGCCCGAGCAGCGTGCGCGCATTAAGGCTGCCATCGTGCAGAACCTCAAGGTGGACCGCGGCGCCGGCGATCCCAAGAATGTCTCAATCGTCAACTGCCCGTTTGATCGCACACTCGCGGGCAAGAATCTGGCGCAGCTAACCCAGGCACGCGGCCAGCAGGCGACGATGGAGAACGCCGCCGAAACCGTCATGGACCTCGTCAGTAAGGGCGGCTGCTCCGCGGTCTATCACGCCATTGCGGAGGAGGATGTGATGCGCATCATGCGCTCGCCTTACACTATGATCGCGAGCGACGGCGATATTCCCCTTTTCGGTCAGGCGGCCCCGCACCCGCGCAGCTACGGCACGTTCGCGCGTGTGCTCGGCGTGTATGTGCGCGAGAAGCACGTGCTCACACTCGAGGACGCTGTGCGCCGCATGTCCTCTTATCCCGCACAGCGACTTAAGATCTGGGACCGCGGCCTGCTACGTCCCGGCATGAAGGCTGACATCATCGTCTTCGATCCGGCGACGGTTGCCGACCGCGCCGAATATGACAAGCCTCACCAGTATTCCGTCGGCATCCGCGACGTGATGGTCAACGGGAAATTCGCCCTGCGACAGGACAAGGTGACAACGGAGCGTCCCGGCCGCGTGATTCACGGGCCCTCGGCGAACTAGGCCTCGATCGTGTACAACGGATTGAATTCGGGCAGGTGCGGTTCGCGCTTGCCGGCCATCCAGCGCAGCGCGAAGACTGTCTTGGCGTCCGTCTTCCCCTTCGTCAGCGCGTTGGGGATGAATTCCAGCAGGCCGTGCGCCAGAGGATCGCGGAAGAAATCGATGTCGGGCTCAATCTTGACGCACTGTACCGGGTTGTTATTTTCGTCGCGCAGCAGCGCGGTGTCGCGGCCGTGGAAAGTCAGTTGTACGTTAGCCACGTCGAATTGCGTCTGCTTGTAACTCTCGGTCGCCCCCGGATGTCCGACCTTCTCCGGATTTGCCTCTTTGGAGAATGCGCCGAGTTGGGCTGCGGCCCGTATGTCAGGGAGAATCGCCTGGTCCACGTATCCGAAGAAGCGGTCCACCTTCAAGACGTCATCGAATTTCTTCGTCCAGTCCGGGCTACCTGGGTCGCCGGCCGGCCAGCCCGCGTTCCAGTAATAGTCCAACGGATTCTTGCCCGACGGCAGTTGGATATCCGCCATCGCAGTCACCAGATTCAGGAAACACGCAAGCGGCGTAGGACGCCCTTCGAAGCCGGCCGTATACATTGCGCCCGCTGCGTCGGAAGTCGCGCCGCTGGCACGGATCATGCGCGCCACATTGGGGCGCAACAATTTCAACTTTTCCCAAGTGGCGGTCGCGAAGTGCGGTGCGCCGTTCTTGGGCAGCAGCATCATGTCGGCGGTCACCGGCGAACGGTCGGACACGGTCACCGGGCGCCAGGCATTACTTTCGAAGCCGTTCGCGTTCACGAGGATCGTGTAGTTGTCGCCGAAGTTATCGAAAAACGGAACGTTCAGTACCTGCGCCCCCCCGTGAAACGGCGGAAAGACCAAGGTCTTGCGTTCCTGCAACCCGCGCCCGTCGATCGCAGTCGCGCTCCACTGAATCGCCTGGTCGAGTAACTGGCGTCGGCCGTCGAACACATTAAGCAGGATGTTGGCGGTAGTAGGCATGGTGGAGCCATTGTACTCCCGCCAACACGCAAGGGAGGTAACTAACTCAGGATTTCCTGACAGTACTTCACGCACTTACCGATTTCGGCCAGCAGCGATGAACCCTCCGGCACGGGATATTCCATCTCGATCGTCGCCTGAAACTTGAACTTCTCCTTCTTCATCATCAGGAGGATTTCCTTGATCGGCGTATCGCCCTCCCCGAACGGCATGTTCGGACCGTTGTCCTTCTTGCGGTCCTTAAGGTGGACGTGCGTCACGCGTTCGTGGTGTTCCTTGATCCACGCTGCCGGCGACGTGCCAGTGGCCGCGAAGAAGTGGCCGATATCGACGTTGGCCCCGTTGTATTTCGAATAGCCGAAGGCCTGTTCCCACGCGGCGAGCCGGCCGAACGCTTCCGGGTTGGTCAAATTTCCGTGGCCGTGATACCCCACCATCATCTTGTGTTTGGCCGCGAACTGGCCCAGGCGTTCAGTCTGGCTCACCGGGATCTCGCAGGAAATCGCGTTGGCCCCCAACGCCTTCGCCACCTGGAAGCAGTAGTCCACCACTTCGTCCTTGAACGTGTTGATCCCGTCGTATTTGACGATTTGAATATGCACGCCGGCATCTTCATACTTCTTGCGGAACGCCTTGAAGCCGTCCATGGACGCCGAGAGCCGCCACTTTTCCTGAGCCGCGGCAACGGCTGCCTGCTCGGCCTTCTGCGTCTCGGTCAGCGGCGGACGCGGTTGGCCTCTTCCTGCCGGAGGAGCGGTCCACGGAGTCGGAGCCTTGAGGTAGGCTTCCACCGGTTGCAGGCGCAATTCGGCCGCGCTCAAATTGAGCTGCGTCATGTAATTGAGAATGTCGTCCGCCGTGCCTGGGATGTTGTGGAAGCTGTACGGCGCATTGATGCCTACCTGTACGCCGCCCCATACCGAGTTGGGCTTCGCCGCCCACATACGCGCTGCCGGCAAGGCTGCCAGCGCCAGTTTTCCGAGATCACGCCTTGTGCAATTCATGTCTGCTCCTTCCAATTCCTACGAACTTTGTGAACGTCTATGATCGCGTGCTTCACGCCGTTCGGCAACCGGGATCACCAGGGCAGCAAACGCCCGCCGTCCACCACCAGCGTCTGTCCTGTCAGATACGATCCCCGGTCGCTCGCCAGCAATAGCGCCGCCTCCGCGATTTCCTCGGGCTGTCCGAGATGCTTGATCGGCTGCTGCCCGACCGCGCGCTGCATGCGGTCCTCGTCCTTCCAGAAGTATTCGCTCAATACCGTCTGCACCAAACCCGGCGCGATCGCGTTCACACGCACGCCCTTCGGCCCCAACTCCAGCGCATACGATTGCGTCATCATGATGAGCGCCGCCTTGGTCATGCTGTACAACATGCCTTCGAATTGCGGCCGCATGCCGGCGATCGACGCGATATTCACGATCGAGCCGGAGGCGCGCTCGCACATGCCCGGCGCCACCGCCTGCATGAGTCGGAAAGCGCTCTTCAAATTGATCTCGACCATCTTATCGAACTTCAGTTCGTCCACCTGCAGTACTGGTTCCTGCGCGATGTTCGTGGCCGCATTGTTCACCAAAATGTCGATCTGGCCGAACTCGCGCAGCGTGGTCGCCACCAGGCTCACGATGTCTTCCGCCCGGCCCACGTGACACGCCAAAGGGTACGCGCCGATCTCTTCCGCGACCGGCCGCAGGGTCTCGATCTTGCGCCCGCAAATCACCACCTTCGCGCCCTCGCTCACGAAGCGCGCCGCGATCGCCCGCCCGATCCCGCGGCTTCCGCCGGTGACGATCGCCACCTTGTTCTCTAATGCCAGCTTCATAGGTATTTACGCACCAGCCAATCCGCGACGAGCGCAGGCTTGCCGCCGCACTCCCGCTCCAGAATCACACCCCAGGTAATCTCCACGTGTTCGGGGCGCTCTTTCAATGCATTCAACGTCACGCGCGCCCGGAGCTTTGAACCCGCCATCACCGGGGCGGGGAAGCGCACTCGGTCGAACCCGTAATTCACGCTGAACTTGAAGTCCCCACTCACTACCACGGCGTCCGCCACCAGGCACGTCAATAGCGAGAGCGTCAGAAAGCCGTGTGCCACGGTCGCGCCATAGGGCGATTCCTCGCGCGCCCGGTCCACATGGGTGTGGATCCACTGCCGGTCGCCTGACACTTCGGCGAACCCCGCAATCATGTCCTGGGTCACCACCCACCAGTCGCTGACCCCCACTTCGCTGCCCTCCAGGGGCCGCAATTCGTCAAGGGTCACCGGCTCTCCAGAATCATGTAGGTCGCCATGCCCACTCCGACCGCGCTTTTGCGATCGTCCATGAGATCTACGCGGCCCACGCACAGCGTCTTCCCTACGCGCAGTAGATGCGCCCTGGCGTATACGGTGCCGGTCGCCACGGGGCGAAAGTAGTTCACCTTCATTTCCACCGTGGTGATCGGTCGCCTCCGCCCAAAGTGGTGATAGACCGCCATGGCCACGGCGATATCCACCAGTGTTGCCGTCACGCCTCCATGCAGCCCGGCGGCATTATTCATCAACTCCTCGCGGAGTTTGCAGCGCAGCGTCACGCCGTCCGCATGCGTGCGGTGAATCTCAATTCCGAGGATGTGCGCAAACGGCACCGCCGCCAGGAATTCCCGAGTCTCGCTCAAGGTCGCTCTGGAGTCGCTCACTTCATCTCGCTCAATCGGTGCGATTCTAGCACTTCCCCGCGCTAATGCATTCGACTGTGTGCGTCATGAGCCACGACATCCGACTCAACAACCACCAGGAACTTGCCGTCGTCACCATCGACGAATCCGCCCGTCTACGCCATCGTCGCCCGCGCCGCTCCTGCTGGAACTGGCGCATAGCGGTGCGGGCTCCAACAAACCTTAAGCGAGGTGTTCGTAGGCGCCCAGCGTCAGGAAGTCCTCGAAGTCCGCGCTGATCATTCCCGCCTCGTACAAGCGGCACGCCAGATCCAACTCCTTCGCTGGCAGTTGTCCCGTAAGTCGCTCACGCTGTCGCGCCACGACTTCGCGCACCAGATCCGCAGTCACCGCCTGCCCGTTTGACATCGTGGCGCCGTACTTCAGCCACTGCCACACCTGGGCGCGCGAAATCTCGGCGGTCGCCGCGTCCTCCATCAGATTGTAGATTGGTACGCACCCGTTGCCTGCCAGCCACGTCGCAAGGTACTGCAGCCCTACGTCGATGTTGCGCTCCAAACCTTCAGGTGTGATCGCGCCTTCGGTCACCGCCAGCAGATCGGCGGGCGCGACTTCGGCCGTTACCTTCTTCTCGATCTGATTCGGCAGCGGCATATAAGTATTGAAGATCTCGCTGGCGACGCGCACCAGCCCGGGATGCGCCACCCACGTTCCGTCATGGCCGGCCCACACCTCGCGCAGCTTATCCTGGCGGACCTTTTCGAGCGCCGCCTGATTGGCCGCCTCGTCATTCTTAATCGGGATCTGCGCCGCCATGCCGCCCATCGCGTGTGCGCCGCGCCGGTGGCAGGTTGCGATCAGCAGATTCACGTAGGACTTCAGAAAATGCCGGTCCATCGTGACCTGCGCGCGATCCGGCAACACGAATTCCGCGTGATTGCGAAGCTTCTTGATGAAGCTGAAAATATAGTCCCAGCGCCCGCAATTCAGTCCCGCCGAGTGCTCGCGCAACTCCCATAGGATTTCGTCCATCTCGAACGCGGCGAGGATTGTCTCGATCAGCACCGTCGCTCGGATGGTGCCGTTGGAAATGCCCAATTCCTCCTGCGCCATGCGGAATACATCGTTCCAGAGGCGCGCCTCCAGATGACCTTCCATCTTGGGCAGATAGAAGTATGGCCCGGTGCCGTTAGCGATCAACTGCCGCGCGTTGTGGAAAAAGTACAGGCCGAAATCGAACAGCGATGCCGAGATTGGCTCGCCCGCCACCAGGCAGTGCTTCTCCACCAGGTGCCAACCGCGCGGCCGCACCATTAGCACCGCCGGATTGTCCTTGACCTCGTAGCGCTTGCCCTCGGGACTGACATACGTGATGTTGTCGTGCGCCGCGTCGCGCAGGTTGACCTGGCCATCCATCACGTTGTCCCAGGTGGGTGAGTTGGAGTCCTCGAAATCCGCCATGAAGACCTTGGCGCCCGAATTGAGGGCGTTGATGATCATCTTGCGCTCCACCGGGCCCGTGATTTCAACGCGGCGGTCCATCAGATCGGCGGGGATCGGCGCGACCGTCCATTCGCTCTCGCGGATTGAAGCGGTGGCTGCCAGGAAATGCGGCAGTGTGCCGCCGTCGATCTCCTCCTGGCGCACCCGGCGTGCGGCCAGTAAGTCGCGCCGCCGCGGCTCGAATGCCTGCGCGAGTTTCGCGAGGAATCCCAGGGCCTCAGCGGTGAGAATCGCTTGCTGTGCAGCGGTGACGGGTGCGGTGATTTGTATCGTGTTTCCTTCGGTGGCGAACATGGACACATCCTTATTCAAGTCATCCTATCGCGCCCGGCCCCGTAATGTGTAAACTTTGGGAGTGCGCAACTCCTGGACGCTTCGCCTCGCCGCTCTCCTGCTTCTCGCTGTGAGTCTCGCTGTCACCCAAACGACACAAACTCAAACGACGCCCGCTGCCAAGGGCCGCTGGTACAAGGGCAACCTTCACACCCACACGCTGAACAGCGACGGTGATTCCACGCCCACCGAGGTCGCCACCTGGTATCGCGAGCATGGTTATAACTTCCTGATGCTCAGCGACCACAATCACCTTACCGAGGTCGAGGGGCTCAACGCGCTCCACGCGTCCAAGGGCCAGTTCCTCCTGTTCCAGGGCGAAGAGGTCACCGACTCGTTCGACAAACACCCCATCCACATCAACGCCTACGATCTGGCCGCCGAGATCCAACCGCGCCATGGCACGAGTGTCACCAACACCATTCAAAACAATGTCGACGCCATCCTCGCCGCCAAAGCGCTGCCTTCCATCAATCACCCAAACTTCCACTGGGGTGTCACTGCCGACGACCTTCTGAGCGTCCGGAACCTCGGTTTGATGGAGGTCTACAACGGCCACCCCGAGGTCAACAACGCGGGTGGCGGCGGGTGGAAATCGCTGGATGAGATGTGGGATGTGCTGCTGACCGCCGGCCGCCCGATCAAAGGCATCGCGGTCGATGATGCGCACCACTTTAAGAAGGTCGGCCGCGAATTCTCGAACCCTGGGCGCGGCTGGATTCAGGTCCGCGCCGAAGCCCTCACGCCTGCTGCCATTCGCGCCGCCATCGAGCAGGGCCAGTTCTACGCTTCGAGCGGAGTCAAGCTGACGGACGTTCGGATCTCCGCCACGGAATACAAGCTCGAAATGGACGTGCGTCCCGATGAGAAGTTCACCACATACTTCATCGGCACGAGAGGTAAGATTCTGGCCAAGTCCTACGACACCGCCCCTGTCTATCGCATTAAGGGCGATGAAGGCTACGTCCGCGCGCGAGTCGATTCGTCGTACGACGTCTCGGCGTGGACCCAGCCCACTCGCCCTTAATGCTCTTCCGACCCTTTACTTTTTCCGTGCGACCTCCAATTGCACGGGCCTCGCCACCGCTTTCACCTCAGGGTTGTAATATTCATAGACCCGCGATTGGAAGGTCTTCGCCCGCATCGGATACTTGGCGCGCAATCTGTAGCTCAACGTAATCGTTTCGCCAGCGCCCACAGAATCGAAGTACAGAATCGCCTGTGTTGCCGTGAGACTGAACTTCTCCAGGCGCCCGCCCTTCTTCCGCGCCGTCTTCTCCTGAAACGCCTGCAGATCTTCGCTCAATAGATCGAAGCCCGGAGGAATCCCCAGATCCACCATCACCATATTCGCGACCTTGCCCAGATTGTTCTTCACCGTCGCCGTGGCCGTCGCGACATCGTCCTGCGCCATCCGCGTGCGATCGTAATTCACACTGATCGAAAGCGCCTCGCGAGCGCCCGCCTCGTCCCAAGGCACGAAGTACCGCCCCACCACCTGGTATGCCAATTGCCCTTTCCCGGCGAACTGCAGTTCCACCGGCCCCGACCCCTTGAGTACGAACTGATGCAGCAGGTCGTTATTCTCCGGGGTCAATGTCAGCGTCTCCACCGTCTTCCCATTCAGCGACACTTCCACCGTTCCGCGTACATCCGCCGACCCCTTCTCGGTGGACAGCAGAATGGCGCGCAGCGCCATGATCGTCGCCTGTGTGGTGCCCCACGTTCCGCTCGCGTCCTTCTTCGCCGCGAGGTACGACAGCGCCTTCGCGGCTGTCCCTGCCGACCCGCCCCACTTCAGCAGCGCCTGCGCCGCGAGGCCCGTGGTCTCGACGCTCGCGCTCGATCCCGTGGCGAACACCGCCGTCTCGTCCGCATTCCACCACGCCTGCGAGTCCTTCTCGGTGCGCGCATCCATCAACATCTGCATCGCACGCGCCGTGAAATCCCGATCCTTGCCTTCCACCGCGAAGTTGGCGATCACCGCGGCGGTGTACGCGTCCACCTTGCCGCCCATTTTCTGCTGTACATACTGCCGCGCCTTCTCCGCCGCGGGCCCCTGGTAGCCGGTATTCTGCAGCGCCCAGCCGATGTACGCCGTGATGCGCAGCACATCGTTATTGAAGCGATTGGTCGCTCCCTCATTGATGAAGCTGGTATCGGGTTTCCAACTGCCGTCCGCCTGCTGCTGCGACGCCAACCACTGCTGCGTACGCTGAATCAATTTGGGGTCCACGTCATACACCTTCGACATGTCGCTGAATTCCATCAGGCCGTACGACGTCAGAATCTTGTTCGCCGGAGCCTGTCCGAACCACGAGAAGCCGCCTCCCGGTACTTCGAAGGTGAGCAACCGCTGATAGCCGTTCGCGATATAGCCCTCGGCCTTGGCATGCACTTCGGGCGTCAGCTTCTTCATCCGCTTCATGTAGTCCAGCGCCAGCACATTCGGATACGTGCTTGACGATGTCTGCTCGAAGCACCCGCCCGGCATGCGCAGAATCGCGTCCATGCCCTCGATCACCTGGCTCAATGGCCCAGGATACAGGCGCACGAAGATCTTGCTCGAATCTGCGATTGTGGCCGCCGGGAAGGTAACGTCGTGCCGCACCGTGCTTTCGAGACGCCCGTTGAATACCGTGTTTTGTTCGCGCCCGTTCGGCACTACTTCGATCTCGCGCACCACGATGTCCGCGCGTTTCGCCCCGCCGGCCATGCGCGCTGAGAGGGTCAACTTGAACTTCCCGATCCGCCTGGCTTCCATCGTGAACTGCGCGCCGCCCACCTTACCCGATTCCACCGCAACGTTCTTTTGCGCCACATCGTCCACCAGCGAATACCAATCCGCCGCCTGCAAGGAAAGTCCGACATCGCCTGCCGACCCGGAGTAGTTGTACGCCGCCACGGGAATCGACACGCGATCGCCTTGGGTTAGGGTCACCGGCATGTCGAGATCGACGAAGAAATCCTGGAATACTTTAAGGCTGGCTGTCCCACTTCCCAGCACGCCGCGCGCCGTGGACGCCATCATCGCCATGCGCCACGTAGTGATCGAATCCGCCATCGGGATCACCACGCTGGCGCGCCCGTCACGATCCGTCACGATTTCCGGATTGATGTACAGCGCTTCCGGGAAATACGACCGAGCCCGCGGCGCCGCTCCGCCCGCAACGTCCTTCTCTTTCTCCTTCTTGTCCACTGTGACCGAATTCAAAGCCTTGGCATCCATTCGAAGCGCTTGGATGGCCGCGGGAGCCGATGGCGCTGCCATCGGCATGGCCATATCGAACATTTGCCGCGGCGCGTTCACAATGCCGCCGATCACGCCGCCCACCACGCCGCGCTCCTCCATACGTCGAGCTCCGCCTCCTCCGCCTCCGGCCCAAGGCGTCTTCACGACGTTCACCGCCACCATCTCTACCGCCGCGCCCGTCTTTACCACCGCCGACACCACGGCGCGATCGCGTGCCCGGAGCGTGAGCTTCTGCGTCGCCAATTTGAAACCCGGCGCCGCGACGTCCACCGTGTATTCGCCCGCCGGCAGTCCGGCCAGCGTGAACTGGCCTGATGAATTCGGCGTCGCGATCCGCACGGCGCCGCTTGAAGCTTCCTTCAGTGTGACGGTCGCGCCCATCACCACGGTCCCGTTCGCGTACTTCACCCCGCCGCCGACTTCTGCGCGCCCGTTGAAAGGACCACGATCGTGCTCCACTTGAATGTCGAGCGGCATGACCGGCGAGAGCGGCGGGCCAGCGGCCTTGGTCTTCTGCACTTGCAGGTAGCACGCCAGATCGTCCTGCGTGCCGAAGCGGCGGTCCGCCCCTGCGCTGCTCACGTAATAGAAGCTCTCATTGCCGCCCCAGTGCGCGACCGAGACTGGAGTATCCCACGCATCCTTCACCCCGGCCTTCTCCACCAGCATTCCCAAATCACCCGCATTGGGATTCTGCTGGTAGGCGCGCGACAATTTCGCCGAGAGCTGCACTAGTTGCGTCTCGAAGGAGGCCCGGTACCGCCCCTGGTAATCCGCCAGCCTGGTCATCGGCACGGCGCGGCCGAATTCGGTGACGAACTTATTCCGATTCACCACCTCTGTGGCCGCGAACAGAGCGCGCGCCGCACGGTCACGCTGCGCGGCCTTCGCCAGTTCCACAGGTTCCACCACATCGGGCATCGACACCGAGTGAATTTCGTAGCGCGGTTTCAGCGCCTCCTGCTCCAGGTAGAAGAAGACCTTGGCGAAGCCCGGCCGCTTTTCCGCCAGCGCAAACACGGCCTCGTCCACCACCTGAACGCCGAGCGCGGCCTGAACTCCCTCGCCGCGCGCATTCGTCACGCGGAAGCGGACACGAGCCTCTTCACCGGGCTTGTACACCGGTGCATCGCTCGACGCCTCGATCTTCAATTCGTCGGCCGGCTGCACGAAGACCAGCCGGTGATCGCCCACCGGACCTGCGTCGCGACCGAACAGGTACGCGCTGAAATCCACCGTCCCCGCCAGTTCCGGCGTGGCCGCCAGCGACAACTCCGCCACCCCGTTCACCAGCTCCAGGTCGCGCGTCATCACCGTCTGTCCGTTCTTCACCACATCCACGTACGCCGTGCCCCGCGCCTTGGTCGAGAAGACCTTGAGCGCGATCGCTTCGCCGGTGCGATATACCGCGCGCTCCGTGCGGAGCAGAATCTGCTCGCCGCCCGCGCGCATTTCCAGCGGTACGCTGGCCTTGGCGCGATTGCCCTCGGCATCGCTCGCCTCGATGTCGAGCGCCGCGCCGCCGCCCGCGCGGATCTTGACGATCGCCACGCCGCCGGTGTCGGTGGTCACAGCCTGCTCCGCATTCCCCGCCGCGCGCACCTTCAGATTCGCCACGGCTGGAGCGCCGTCCGCGTAGCTCGCCAGCACGAAGACCTGATTTTCCAGATTCGGCGCCAGCGTTCCGCCCTCGGGAATCGCGGTCAGAATCAGCGGGCTCGGGCTCACGGTCACCGGCTCGCCACGACTCTCCGCGTGGCCGGCGGAGTCCGTCACCGTTGCCTCCACTAATACGCGCGCCAGCCCCTGAGTCAGCGGCAGTCCGGCGAAATAGTCGGGCAGTTTCAATTCGAAGCGATAGGCGCCCTCGCCATCCGTCTTCCCCTTAGCCACGCCGATCTCCACTACCGACACGTCCATCGCCGACCCCTTCACGGTCACTGCGGCGCCGTCCACGGCCTTGCCGAAAAAGTAGTTTGCGCGCACGATTCCGGTCACGCGATCGCCCGGCCGGTAGCCGTGCTTCTGTTTGCCGGTGAACTCCACCGCCACCTTGAACTTGGGCAGCACGTAGCGCTCCACGTTGACCGAGATCTCCGCCTTGTTCACCGCCTCGTCGCCGCCGCCATCCAACAGGGCGCGTAAGTGATACGTGCCCAGATTCACTTCGTCGGCCAGCGCGAACTCCGCCGACGCCACTCCATACGCGCTCGTCTTCGTGACCTTTTTGAAGACCTTATTACCGCGGGAATCTTCCGCCTCAATAGTGATCTTGCGTCCGGCGGTCGCCTCGTGATTCGCCTGGTCCAAGCCCAGTGCGCGCACGTGGATAATCTGCCCCGGCTGGTACACCGGTTTCTCGGTGGTCAATAGGATTTGCGACCGCGCTTCCAGACTGACGGCCTGCGACATCTCCGTCGACCCGAGCGCCGTGTCCACCACATAGCGCAAGGAGAACTTGCCCGCGATGCCCGCCGGTAAACGGAACTGCGCCTCCGTGGTGCCGCGCTTATTCAACCGCCCGGTGTACAGGACGCGCGGACGCGCGCCGCCCACCAATTCGATTCTCGCCGACCCCTCACCGGCGATTGCCTCGTTCTTGGAATCGGTGACGATCAGGCGTACCGCCGCCGCGCCGCCCGCGAGATAGCTCGACTGCCCCACTACATGGACCACGGGCGTTCGCAGAATCTCCGAGATGGACTCAGTCCCTTGCGCCGCCGGCGCCTTCGCGTCGGCATAACGGAAACGGTATCGCAGGCGATGCCACACCAATTCATCTACGGGCGTCGCCTTGGCCAATCCGACGGACGCGCTCCAGACGCCCGTCGCAGCATTCAAAGTCACTGGCGTTTCGACCGTGCCCAGCACGCCATCCTCGGGGTCCAGCACCTGAACGCTCAAATCGCCGGCGCCGGCGTGCAAGCCGTGATACGGGATGGTCACGCGCAGCGTGCCGTCCGTGTAAACCACCGCGACCGTATCGCCGGGCGCCGCTTGCGCATCATCCAACAGGGGCAGCATCAGCACTCCCGCCGCCACCATCAATCCAGCCACCATCATCGTCTTCTGCATTTGGACACACCTCGAGTCACAGAGCTCAAACCGCGTAGCGTACTTGCCTCGTACCAGTTGGACCGCGAGAGCCTCTCAAGAGTTCCCGCGTGTCACTGAGGAATGTCGCCGCCCATCCATTCCTTTCACGCCATCCCGCTACAATGTAGGACCAATGGAAAACTCCCGTCGCCGCTTCCTCGCTGCCCTTGCCGCCACCACTGCCGCCTGCCGACGCGCCGACCAGGGGGCCGCCGTGGCGCCCGCCACCCCGGGAGCGCCTCCCGCCTTCGGCACCGCGCCGCTCGCAGGACCCGAAGTCTCGCCCGAAACCTTCGCCGAGGCCGAGAAACTCGTGCAGGTCTCGCTATCCCCCGCCGCACGCCAGACGGCCGCCGGCAGTTGGCGCCGCACCCTCGCCTCCGTCTACGAACGCCGCACCGGCCCGCGCAAACTGACGCTCGACGCCGCCGTCGCTCCCGCCACCGTCTGGAATCCGACGCTTCCCGGAACGCCCGCGACACCCGCCCGCGATCGCTTCGTCCGCACCACGGCCGCCATCCCTCTGCCCGAAGACGACGCGGCCATCGCCTTCGCCCCCGTCACCCAACTCTCGCGCTGGGTCGAAGCCCGCCAACTCACCTCTCAGCGCCTCACCAACATCTACCTGGAGCGCATACAACGCCTCGATCCCAAACTCCGTTGCGTCATCACACTCACGCGCGATCTCGCCGTGGCGCAGGCCAAACAGGCCGACCAGGAAATTGCCGCCGGCAAATATCGCGGTCCACTACACGGCATTCCCTGGGGCGTCAAGGATCTCTGCGACACCGCCGGCATCGCCACCACGTACGGCGCCGAGCCCTTCCGCACTCGCATCCCCTCGCAGGATTCCGCCGTTGTCCGCCGCTTGCACCAGGCCGGTGCCGTACTGATCGCCAAGCTCAGCATGGGCGCGCTCGCGCTCAACGACATCTGGTTCGGCGGGCAAACCATGAATCCCTGGCTCCTGGAGGAGGGCGCCTCCGGCTCCAGCGCGGGCCCCGGCGCTGCCACCGCCGCGGGCCTGGTGGGCTTCTCCATCGGCAGCGAGACCGGCGGCAGCATCGTGAGTCCCGCGATGCGCTGCGGCATCACCGGCCTGCGGCCCACCTATGGGCGCGTGCCTCGCACCGGAGCCATGACGCTCTGCTGGTCGCTCGACAAACTCGGGCCGATGACCCGCTCGGCGGGAGACGCCATGCTCGTGCTACAAGCGATCAGCGGTCCCGATCCCGGCGACGTCGCCAGCGTGCCCAGCCATCTCGATTTCGATTCTACCGTCCCGGTCAAGGGACTCAAGGTCGGCTACTTCCCCGCGTGGATGAAGGAGACGCCGGCCACCGATGTTGATCGCACCGCGCTGGCTGCCATCTCGCAAGCCGGCATGACCCCCGTTGAGGTCACGCTCCCCGATTGGCCTTACGGTTCGCTGAATGTGATCCTGTTTGCTGAAGCCGCCGCCGCGTTCGAAGAGCTCACTCTCTCCGGTGGCGTCGATCAACTAAAGGTGCAGGTCGCCGACGCATGGCCGAATATCTTCCGGCAGTCGCGGTTTCTTTCGGCCGTGGATTTCGTGCAGGCCGACCGTATGCGGCGCAGCGTCGCGGCGGAAATGCAGCGCATCTTCTCGCAGGTCGATTTGCTCCTGGTGCCGTCGCTTAGGGACGAAATGCTGACCATTAGCAATTTCACGGGACTTCCCTCGCTGACGTTCCGCGCCGGTTTCGTCCAGGTCTCAGAGGCGCGCAGCGATTGGGCTCCGGACCCCCAGAAGCCGCTCCCCAAATTCAATCCGCCCCGCCGCGTGCCGCACGGCGTCACGCTGCTGGGGCGACTGTTCGAAGAAGGCACGGTCGCCAGAGCAGGTCTCGCGCTGGAACGAATATTCAATGTGGGCGGAGAGCACCCTCCGGTGTGAAAAGATTTGGGACGCCGATAAACGCCGATCAACGCCGATGAAAACAGCTAGAGCAAACTCTTTGTGTTATCCGTTTTATCGGCGTTGATCTGTGTTTATCGGCGTCCCAAACCCGCTGTCTCGCGCGGCGGACGTGTCCCGAAATCCGCACGCGTCTCCGAAGTGACACAAATAGCCCGCATTTCGCGCGTTTTTCACGCGGCCCTCAGCGTGCATTCCCCTGGCGCGGAGGATCAATGATCACCCTAAAGTATCTGCTCGAAATCGCTGGATTCGGGCTTCTGGCGGCCGCTGCCGCCCTACTCATTCTCAACCGCGCCACCGAATGGCGCCCGTCCGCGCGCCTTGCCGCGCTCTCACTCGCCCCGCTGCTGGCGGGCATCAGCATTGTCGTCGTCCCCGCCGGCATGGCCGGAATACGCGTCAGTCAACTCTCCGGGACTCTCAGCGGTACGCTCTACCCTGGACTCCACTTCGTCTTCCCGCTCGTCCAATCCGTCTCCCTCTACGACGTCCGCGATCAGTTGTACCAGACGGTCATCAGCGATAAGCCCTCCGAGTCCCTCAAGGTGCAAACCCGCGAAGGACTGTCGGTCGGTCTCGCGGTCGCCGTCCGCTATCGCCTCGACCCCAACAAACTCGCCTACATCCACGCCAACCTGCCCCAACCCGTGGACCGCGAACTGGTGCCGCCCGTGGTGGGCAGCGCTTTTCGCGAGATCACGCCCAACTATCTGGTTCGCGATCTGTTCGCGACCCGACGCGAAGACATACGCCGTGAGGCCGCCGGTGCGATCACGCGTAAGCTCGCGCCCGACGCCATTATCGTGAAGGAAGTCATGCTGCGCGACATCCAACTCCCCGCCGAATACGCCAAGGGCCTGGAAGGCGTCCTCCTCAAGGAACAGGAGAATGACCGCCTCTCGGTCGAAGTCGAGGTCAAACAGAAACTCGTACGCACCGCCGAACTCGAAGCCCTCGCCGATAAGGCTCGCCAGGTCACGCAGGCCGAAGGCGAGGCCCAGACCACAGTGCTCCGCGCCAAAGCGCAGTCCGACGCCATGCAGTACACGCTCCCCCTCAAGCAGAAACAGATCGAGCAGACCCGCCTGGAAGCCGAAGCCCGCGCGCAGGCCCGCGTGATCGATGGCAAGGCCGAACTCGAGCACCGCAAGCTCATGAATCTGGCCGAGGTCGATCGCGTCGAGACCATGTCGCGCGCCGATACCAATAAGATGCGTCTCGAAGCCGGAGTCCTAAAGGAGAGTCCCCTGCTCCTACAAAAGATCATCGCGGATAAGTTGAGTGACAAAGTCCAGATCATGATGGTCCCCA
The DNA here is from genome assembly GCA_039932635.1 of Candidatus Solibacter sp. Taxonomy (GTDB): domain Bacteria; phylum Acidobacteriota; class Terriglobia; order Bryobacterales; family Bryobacteraceae; genus Solibacter. Next base: position 10,945 of record JBDTPR010000006.1, on the reverse strand, counting down.
GCGACGGAAAATTCTTCTTCGCCAACGACGTGCTCCATGGCGCGCCGGCCGCCGCCGCACCCACCGCAATCAGCCGCAATAACCAATAATCCAGCCTCCGGGAATCGCCGGCCTGCGCCAAATCGCGCGGGCCGGCTCGCGCATCTACAGAAATCTTGTAGAAAAAGACTGCGAAGTCCTGTTGCGCCTTGTGGTGACTTCCAATATCCTGGTTGTTCGCTCTATGTCCACCAAAACTCCCATCACAGTCGCCCACGGCGACGGCATCGGACCCGAAATCATGGATGCCACCCTCCAGATTCTGGAGGCAGCGGGCGCTGCGCTCGAAATCGAGACCATCGAAATCGGCGAAAAGGTCTACTTGCGCGGCAACTCCGCCGGCATTGACCCCAGCTCCTGGGATTCGCTCCTGAGGACCAAGGTGTTCCTCAAGGCGCCCATCACGACCCCGCAGGGCGGTGGCTTCAAGAGCCTCAACGTCACCACCCGCAAAACCCTTGGCCAGTACGCCAACGTGCGACCCTGTGTGTCGTACCACCCCTTTATCGACACCAAGCACCCCAATATGGATGTCGTCATCGTTCGCGAGAACGAAGAGGACCTCTACGCCGGCATCGAGTACCAGATGACGCCGGAAGTCATGTCGTGCATCAAGCTGATCTCCCGCCCCGGTAGCGAGAAGATCGTGCGCTACGCCTTCGAATATGCGCGCCTGCACAATCGCAAGAAGGTCACCTGCTTCATGAAAGACAACATCATGAAGATGACCGACGGGCTCTTTCATAAGGTGTTCGACGAGATCGGCGTGGAATACCCCGATATCGAGAAGGAAGTGTGGATCGTCGATATCGGCGCCGCCAAGATGGCCGACACGCCGGGCGCGTTCGACGTCATCGTAATGCCCAATCTGTATGGCGACATCCTGAGCGACGTGGCCGCGCAGATCGCCGGTTCCGTGGGACTCGCGGGCTCCGCCAACGTCGGCGAAAGCTGCGCGATGTTCGAAGCCATTCACGGCTCCGCCCCGCGCCGCGCCGGACAGAATCTCGCCAACCCCTCGGGCCTGCTGTTGGGCGCCGTCCTGATGCTGGTCCACATCGACCAGCCCGACGTTGCCGCCAAAGTGCACAATGCCTGGCTGCGCACCATCGAAGACGGCATCCACACCTACGACATCTTCACCGAAGGCGTCAGTACGAAAAAGGTGGGCACCAAGGAATTCGCCGCCGCCGTGATCGAGCGAATCGGACAGAAGCCGAATATTCTCAAGCCGGTGACCTACGCGCACCGTCCGCCCGCCGTCGCCAAAGCCAAGCAGGCCGAGCGCGCGGCGGTCTCCATGGAACTCAAGGGCATCGACGTCTTCGTCTACTGGCCCTCGCGCAACGCCAACGCCCTCGCCGATGCCGTCGGACCCCTCGCCGGCGATGGCCTCAGCTTGCAGATGATCGATAATCGCGGCGTCAAAGTCTGGCCCGCCGGCCGTGCCGAAACCTTCTGCACCGATAGCTTCCGCTGCCGCTTCGTCGCCGCGGGCGCCGTCGATCAGGCCGCGCTCCTCGCTGTCGCCGACCGTATCGCCGCCGCCGGTATTGATATTGCAGTCACTGAAATCCTCCGCGATTTCGATGGGAAGGCCGGCTTCACGCTGGCCCAGGGGCAATAGCTATGAGTACCCATCCACTGGTTGGAGTGCTAATGGGTAGCAAGTCGGACTGGGATGTCATGCGCCAGGCCGCCGAGATGCTGACCAAGTTTGGCGTGGAGCACGAATGCCGCGTGCTCTCCGCCCACCGTACCCCGCACGAGACTGCCGAGTATGTGAGCACCGCCGAAGGCCGCGGGTTGGAAGTCATCATCGCCGCGGCTGGCGGTGCGGCTCATCTGGCGGGTGTCTGCGCCGCGCACACCCTGCTGCCCGTGCTCGGCGTGCCCATGGAAAGCGCCGCACTCAAAGGCATGGATTCGCTGCTTTCCACCGTCCAGATGCCCGCCGGTATCCCGGTGGGAACGCTGGCGATCGGCCCCGCAGGAGCGCGTAATGCGGCCCTGCTGGCCATCGCCATCATGGCCAACAGCCGCCCCAAAATGCGCGAACTGTTGCGCCAGTTCCGCGCCGAGCAAAGCGCTAAAGTCCTGCGCGAAACGCTGCCCTGAGGCGCCATCGGAAGGGGAGCGGCGACTCTATGACGCGTCCGGAAGAGCCCCGTACTGCGTGTTATGATGTGGCAGAGAAGCTATTTCTGGAGGAAATGAAACCATGGGTCCGCTGGGTTGGCCGGAAACGGTCTTCATCTTTTTCCTCGCGCTGATCCTCTTCGGGCCGAAGAAGTTGCCCGAGTTGGGTCGTACCGTGGGAAAAGCTCTGACTGAATTCCGCCGCGCATCGAACGAACTGAAGTCTACGCTCGATCGCGAGATGAAAAGCCTGGAGCAGGAATCGGAAATCAAGGAACTTAAAGAAATCACCAATCAGTACCAGTCCGATACGTATAGCTACGATTACTCGTCCTATGAGTCCAGCTACGACAGCTCATATGGTTACGAAAACGATTCCACTGCTACCAGCCAATCCACTCTAAGCGCTTCCGCACCTCAGGACGCTGAATCACCAGCCGGTTTGCCCGAAGGCACGGTTGCTCAAGGCTCGGAAATTGCTGTTGTCGCCGAACATGCTCCGGAAACTGCGGCGCACGATTCTGCGGACCCTAACCTTGAGAAATCGCAGCAACGTCCTTCCTCATCGGCCGAATAAAACTTAACGAATGAATCCATCTGAAGAGCAGAAGGGGACGAACGTACCCCCTACCGGGGAAGCGTCTACCGGCAGTATGCCAGCTAGTGTCCCGGTCGGGCCTGTCCCGTCCGAACCCGTCGTGCAAGCGGCGGAAACCGTGGATAGCTATGACGATGGATACCCGCACGAACCCGCAGTCGCTCAGGAGCCTCCCGCTCCAACTCCGCCCGTCGCATCTACGGCGGTAGTCCCTGTTCCGCGGTCGGGAGGCGGTGGTAAGCAGCCGCCTCCCCCTCCGCCGCCCCCGGACGACGAGGACGACGATGATGGCATGCTCCGCATGTCCTTCATGGGACACCTCGAAGAACTCCGCTCTCGTATAATCAAAGCCCTGATTGGTGTTGCCGTCGCCTTTGCCCTAAGTTTGACTTATACCTACCCGCTTTGGGACTTTGTCCGCGCGCCGGCGAAAGCTGCGCTTAAATCGCTGGGCTATGCCCAAACGGACCTGGTGCAGATCGAACCCATGGAGACGTTCAACGTCATCTGGTTCAAGCTGCCCGTCCTGTGCGCCATCTTCCTTGCTGCGCCTTGGATTCTTTACCAGGTGTGGGCCTTTATCGCCCCCGGTCTCTATAAGAAAGAACGGAAATGGGCGGCGCCCTTTGTGCTCGGCGCCGGCGGACTCTTTATATTGGGTGGAATTTTCGCCTATTTCGTTGTATTTCGCTTCGGGCTTACCTTTCTCCTGAGTATCGGCCAGGGCCACGGCGTGATCGCCATGGTCTCCGTCACCGAGTACTTCAACCTCTTCGTCAACGTGACCATGGGTGTCGGCCTGGTTTTCGAAATGCCCGTGATCATCTTTCTCCTCACCCTCTTGAGGATCGTCACGCCCGCATTCCTGATCAGGAACAGCCGCTATGCCATTTTGGGCATCTTTATTCTTGCCGCCATCATTACCCCCACGCCGGATGTATTTAACCTCATGCTTTTTGCGGTGCCGATGTGCTTCCTGTTCTATATTGGTGTTTTTGCAGGATATTTATTAATTCTGCATCGCGAAAATCGCCGTTTCCCCTGGCGAGTGACCATGACTGTCGTCCTCACCGTACTGCTATTGCTAGCTTTAGTAGTGTACGTGTCCATTACTAAATATGGTATGCATCTAGTACCGCACTGGCCTTTTCTAACCCGCTAGGCGAGGTATTTTGTAGAATTCTTTATCGCATCCGATGTAACATTCAGTTGACCTATTAACACTGACTCGGCACTGCCGTGATGCGATGGATTTATACAAAGCGATTCAAGACTTATACGCAGAAAAGGAAAAGCTCGAACGGGTGATTGCCTCGTTGGAGGAATTACAACGGACTGCCGGCTCTATGCCCGCATTGCCCAAGCCTGTTAAACGCCGGGGCCGGAAGTCCATGAACTCGTCAGAGCGCCAGGAAGTATCCGAGCGAATGCGCAAATACTGGGCTAGCCGCCGTCAATCTAAAGAGACGGAGCCCTCAGGCGCCGTTGATTAGCGGTCCCGTTCATGACCCTGGTGTTCGCCTTCCGTTCTTACCGCTTGAAATACCACAACCAGTAATACTGGTCTCCGGCTCCGTACTGGTGCCGTAACTCGAACCCGCATCGGTCGGCCATTTCCTGGGCCTGCCGCTCGGTGAACCACTCGCCAACCCAACTGTGGTCTTTATCGGATTCTACCGGTGCGCCCTGTACCTGAAATTTAAAGAGCGCACCGGGCCTTAGTACCCGATGGACCTCTCGTACATAGTTTTCGATTATCTCGCGGCTGGGAATATGCTGGAAGACAATTACCGAAAATGCGAAATCAAATTGCACTTTCCGGCCCAGTCCGAGTTTTCCTAACCACTTCGGCACGACGGCCGAAAGGTCCTTACCGTTGTTCCGGATCACGTGCGCATTCGGGAAACCTGCCACCGCCTCGCGAGCGTGGCGGACCATCTCCCGGCTGATGTCCACCGCGTACACCTCGCCGAAATATCCCGCGAACGCCCGGGTCACGCGCCCCGCGCCGCACCCGATTTCGAGGACTTTCATCTGTTTCGGATCACGGCCCTGGCAGACATTTTCCAGGTCGTTAAATATCTCTTCCTCGAGCGTGATCTGCCCCGAGTGGAAGAACTCCTCATCGGTCCATTCCTGCTTTCCGGTCTCTACATAATGCCGGGCATTTTCGCGCGCGCGGCGATTCCAATCGCGTCGCATTCTTAGAAGTTGTCTGGTGATTCGGAAGCCCGTCATCTGCTATATTGTAATTGACCGACAGAAGTGGGCGACTAGCTCAGCTGGGAGAGCGCTGCGTTCGCAATGCAGAGGTCGGGGGTTCGATCCCCCCGTCGTCCACCAACTTCCCAATCCCTCAAGCAGTTACCAGTTTTTCCCGGCGCAGGTACCCCGCCGCCAAGCCCAGCAACGCTCCAGCGATTACCCCCATCAATGGGATTGTCAGGCGGTTCGGCCAACTCGGCGTTTGCGGTTCGCTCGCCGGATCCAAGACCTCGGTCTTCGCCTGCCCCACGAACTGTCCCACCAAGTCCTTAGTGACCCGCTGTGCCGTGAATCGGTCGGGGTACTGGAAACTCACCACGTACGCCGTCATTCCACCATTCACCGCTGCCACTTGCACCCGTATCCGCTGATTGCGCACCTTACGGGTCACGGCTTCAATTCCGTCGCTGCTCACTTCCTTGGTGAACAGACGCTGCCGGTGGATCATCGCCGCCACGGAGTCATCGCTCAGCACTCGCGTCACGGCTGATTGCATTTCACGCGCGTCCGCGGTCCGTAGCACCGCCGTGGAGATGAATTCGTTGGGAATCAGGAACGCCACGCCTACTCCCAACGCCATCCCAGCGGCCGCGAACCCGGCCAGTTGCCACAGGCTCACCCACCGTTGGCGTCGCGTCACCCACCACAGCGCGCCGAACACCAAACCCAGCGCCATCCCGGCCAGTCCGCCGCGCCCCACCACCCAGGCGCGGCCTTGACCCGCGGCTTCCGAGGGCAGGGAAGCCCCATCTATCACCTCGATATTGGCTGGACCGTCGCCTGCCGCCGAGGCCTGAGCTACATTCCGTTCAATCATCGCCGTGACGATTGCGCGCGTGGCCGCCTGTGCCTCTGCCGGATTTCCGGCAGAGTAATTTACCGTGAAAGTAGCCCCTCCGCGACCGTCCATCACCCGGATTTGGATGTTGCGATCCCGCATCTGCTGGATGATGTCTTCCAGCGGCAATTGCTGCCTCTCTTTCTGAAAGAGGTTCTGCGCTTGAATGATCTTCGTCAGAGAGCCTCTACTCAGCACATCCTGCTGCAAGCGCTGCAGCCGCTGCATCGGCGCCATCTTATCCGTCCAGACGCCCGCCGCAGGAGACGACATTCGCATTACCGCCGTCGACACGTATTGCCGCGGTTGCGCCACCGCCCATATCCCCGCCGCCAGCACTCCCGCCACCGTAGAGCCAGCCACGATCTTGCCGAAATTCATCGTCGTGATCTGCATGAACACTGCCCCCCTCGCCAGATCCCACACATCGCCGCCGCGTACGCCGGCATCTTCCATCAGCGCTTCCAACTCGCCGCCGTAACGCGCGCGCCACGCCGCCGGATACAGCATCACCGCCCATCGAACCAGCGTCCTCATGCGGGTTTCAGCCTCCGCATCGCGGTCCTCACGATAGAGTCCAGGCTTACCATTTGTTCTTCCAGATAATGTTTGCCGGCCCCCGTGATGGCGTAGGGACGCCGCCGGTCATCCGACTCCAGCGCGCGGATCCAGCCCCGCTCTTCCAGGCGCGTAATCGCCCCGTAGAGCGTGCCCGGGCCCAGACGCACGCCGGCAAATCGCTGAATGTCTTCCATCATGGCGTAGCCATGTTTCTCGCCCTCAGCCAGGCTCGCAAGTACAAGAATTGTTGGGTCGCTCACGATTATTACGTCTCGCGTAATATCGTAAGACGTAATACGCGACCTGTCAAGCAGACTGTGCTCCGATCTAGCCCACTTTGAGCAAATATCCGGTCAGCATTTCCTTTAGTTCTTTAAGCACCGCGTTGCGCGCCTCCAGCGTGTCCTGGCGGTAGGCAAAGGCGATCACGCGGTCCCCCACCTCGGCGGCAATACGGATCCGCAATTGCAGTTTCTTCCCCGGCTTCCACCCGCACTTCTTTACCAGCAGGTCGCCCAGGATCCCGCCCGGACCCGTCTCGGGGTTGGTCTGACTCTCGCGGACCCGCTCACTGATATGGTTGCCCAACGCGAGTTCGCGGAAGTGGGGGCGGCTTTCCAGAAAGGCAACGTAGGCGTCGAGCACACGGCCCAGGGATTTACGCGGTGAGAAGATCAGTTGGCGGGCGCTGAACGCGCGCTCGATCTCCTCGCGGAATGCCTCCAGTTCCCTAACCGCGATGGCGTCGAAGATCTCCTGCCGGTCGGTATAGAAGCGATACAGCGCGCCGACCGAGATTCCGGCTTCGGCGGCGATCCGGCTGGTCGTGATTTGTTCGAAGGGCACGTTGCCCAGCAGTCCGCAGGCGGCGTCGAGGATCTCTTCCACCGTTTTGTTGCTGCGCGCCTGCAGCGGAGCTCGCCGGGCGGCGGCCGGGTTGCCAGGTATCGGATCGATCATATGTGTCAATGCGGGTGCTGTGAATGCAAATACCGTAAACGCGAACGCGATTCGCATTCGCGTCCCGTCTTCCCGTATTATAGGAGATATGCCCGTACCCGCGTCGCAGATGTGGACCGTCGCTAGCTACGTGCTCAAGCAGAAGCTCAAGGGCCGCAAACAATATCCCCTCGTGCTGATGCTGGAGCCGCTTTACCGCTGCAATCTCGCCTGCGCGGGCTGCGGCAAGATCCAGTATCCCGGGCACATCCTGAAGCGCGAATTGACGCCGGAGGAGTGCTTCCGCGCCGTGGAGGAAAGCGGCGTACCCACAGTGGCCATTCCAGGCGGCGAGCCGCTGATGCACCCGCAAATCGACGAAATCGTCAAGGGCCTGGTGGCGCGCAAGAAGTATGTGTACATGTGCACCAACGCGCTGCTGCTGAAAGAAAAGCTGCACCTCTTCCAGCCCAGCAAATACCTCACCTTCTCGGTGCATATGGATGGCGACAAGGAACATCACGATCTCTCGGTCTGCAAGGAAGGCGGCTACGAGATCGCGCTCGAGGCGATTCGCCTGGCGGTAAAGGCGGGCTTCCGGGTCACCACAAATACAACGATTTTCGAAGGTGTGGATAGTAGAAGCGTCCGGCAGTTCTTCGGCGAAATGATGGACGCCGGCGTGGAAGGCATGATGATCTCGCCGGGCTATTCCTACGACAAAGCGCCCGATCAGCAGCATTTCACGGGACGCGAGGGCAACACCAGCATGTTCCGCAAGCTGCTTTCTAACCGCGATCCACGCTGGCGCTTCAACATGTCGCCCCTGTTCCTGGAATTCCTGATGGGCAAGCGCAATCTGCACTGCACGCCATGGGGCATGCCGGCGTACAGCATCTTCGGCTGGCAGAAGCCGTGCTATCTGCTGCAGGATGGCTACACCGATACCTATCAGGAGCTGCTGGATTCCACCGATTGGTCGAAGTACGGGTACGAGTCTGGCAACCCGAAGTGCGCGAATTGCATGCTGCACTCCGGGTACGAGGCTTCGGCGGTGGACTACACATTTACGTGGACGGGCGTGTTAGCCACCATGCGCGCCATGCTGTTTTCGAGCTACCGCGACCCCGGTGCCGAGCGTGAGATTGCGGTGGAGAAGCCGCAGGGCCCGCTGGTGCAGATCGAGGCGATCGCTCCGCGTCCCACGCTAACGGGTAAAGAGGTCGCCGCCGCCGCACAGATTCCGGACGCGCTGGAAGAGGCGTTCGACTATCGTGGCGATGTGACGGTCGCGCTGCACAACGGCGAGCGCGTGGAGGGCTACATCTTCGACCGCGATCCGGCGGCCAGCACGCTGCGCATCATGACCCGGCCGGGCGCGCGTCTGACCATCAAGTACTCGGAAGTCGCACAGCTTGCCTTCAGCGGGCGCGATATGGCCGATGGCCGTAGTTGGGAGGCCTGGGTCAAAAAGTACGCGGAACGCAAGGCCGCCGGCGAGACGAATATCGAACTCCTGCCCGAAGCGCTCGATTAGCCGTCGCCACTCGCGGTACCAACGGCACGCGCGCGCGTCCCATAGGCTAAGGGAAAACCATGGGTCACTTTCCGCAGGACCTTCGCTACGCGTTGCGCATGCTGTCGCGCACGCCGGGCTTTACCGCGGTCGCGGTGGCTTCGCTCGCGCTCGGAATCGGCGCGAATACGGCGATTTTCAGCCTGGTGTACGCCGTGCTGCTCAAGCCGCTCCCGTTCCGCGAGCCCGCCCGCCTGGTCGCGGTGTGGGACACCTACCAGCCGCTCTTTCCGAAACTCGGCATCTCACCGCCGGAGTACGATGCGCTGCGGCGGCAGGACAGCCTCTTCGAGCAGACCGCATGGTATCGCTATGTCTCGACCGACCTCAATCTCTCACCGCCGGGCGAGGCAGCCCTGGAGTTGCACGGGACGGTGATCTCGCCGGAGCTGCTACCGCTGCTCGGAGTTGCGCCGGCTGTCGGCCGCGGATTCGATGCCCATGAGCCCGCGCAGAGCGTGATCCTGAGCGACGCGCTGTGGCGTTCGCACTTCGCCGCCGACCGTCGCGTGGCAGGCCGCGCAGTACGCCTGGCCGGTCAGGAATACACCATCGCCGGAGTCATGCCGCCCGATTTCAAGTTCCCGGAAGGCGCCGATCTCTACCTGCCTCCCGGTCCGCTGATGGCCGATGAAATGACCAATCCCGTGCGGCACGCCTTCGGCTTCGTGGCGCGACTGCGTTCCGGCATTTCGCAGCAACAGGCGCGCACTCGAATCGCCGCCGTGTTCCAGCAACTCGCGGCGGAACGTCCGCAAACCAGCCGCGGCTTCGGCACGCAGATCGCCTCGCTGCAGGACGACCTGACCGCGGTGCAGCGGCCATCGCTGCTGATGCTGCTCGGCGCCGGAGGACTGGTGCTGCTGATCGCGTGCGGCAACGTCGCCAACCTGCTGCTGTCGCGCGGCGCCGCCCGCACCCGCGAGATCGCGATCCGCTCGGCTCTGGGGGCGGGGGCGTTCCGTCTGGTACGCCAACTACTCACCGAGAGCCTGCTGCTCGCGGCGCTTGGCGGGGCTGCCGGACTTGCCATCGCCGCCTTCGCACTGGCCGTGGTATCTCCCGTGAAAGCTCCGCTGTCGGCGCCCGTGCTCGTTTTTGCCACGTTGGCCTCGCTGGCGACCGGAATTGTGTTCGGACTCGCCCCCGCGATTCAGGCCCGCGCCATCGATCCGATCGCCGCGATCAAGGCTGGGGCCGCGCCCACCGTGCACTCGATGCGTTCCCGCGGCGCGCTGGTCGCGTTCGAAATTGCCTTCACGCTGGTGGTGGTGACAGGAGCCGGGATTTTGGCCAAGAGCTTCGTGACTCTGATGCGCGTCGATCCGGGCTTTTCGCCGACCGGCGTGCTGACGCTGCGCCTGGCCGCACCGCCGTTCACCGCTCCGGGGCCGCTCTTCACGCGCATACACGATCGTCTACGCCAACTTCCCGGCGTACAGGCCGTGGCTTCGGCCAATGCTCTGCCTCTGGTCGCGCCGCGCGCGGCAGCCATGCGCTTCAACGTTCCGGGCAGTCCGCTGATTCGTCCCGATACGTTTCCGGTAGCGCAGCAGCGCGCGGTGAGCCCGGAGTACCTCACGGCGCTCGCGATTCCGCTGCGCTCCGGGCGGTGGCTGACCACGCAGGATCTGGCGCAACCGGTCGCGGTGGTCAATCAGACGCTGGCGCAACGATTCTGGCCCGGCCAGGATGCGGTGGGGAAGCGCTTCATTCCGGGACCTCCCGGCAGTTCGCCGAATTTCGTGACGATTGTCGGCGTGGTGGGCGATGTGAAACAGTTCGGCCTCGATGGCGAGCCTACCATGGATATCTATTTCACGAGTCTGGCCTCGCGCTATCTGATCGTGCGCACTGCGGGCGATGCGAGTTCCCTGGCTTCCGCGGTGCAGCGCGAACTCAGCGCACTCGACGCGACCGTGGCGGTAAACGACGTGCGCACCATGACGGCGATTGTCGAGCGCTCGGCGCAATCGCGGCGCTGGACGGC
>JBDTPR010000005.1:0-35997 GCA_039932635.1 Candidatus Solibacter sp. | reverse complement strand
GATGAACGTGTATAAGTTCTATACCTGGCCGGCGCCGGGAATTACCAACCAGATGGAGCACCGCTATTCGCACCTGCTGAACTTTGTCCGGCGCGGTTTGACGGGCAACTATCTGGACACGGCCAACTTTTACAAGATGGTGTCGGAAGCTGCTTTCCCGCGGTCGGATGGCTTTGACTGGAAAGATAAACCTACTGGCGAAAAGCGCTACTTTGACGAGCCCACCGCCACCAGCGTAAACGCGGCGCTGGCCATGAACAACCGTATCGACGGCGAACACGCCCACTGGTACGGGATGCCGGATTACTACATGATGAGCGGCGATGAGACCATCAAAGAAGCCATCGTGGACGGTCCGCGCGACTATTACCTCGATTCTACCAGCACGAACAATCTGATCAACATGGGCAAGATCTGGGATGCCCGTTTTGTGGGCGCGGTCCTGATGGGTCTGGCACGCACGTCGGTGTTCCTCAACTCGATCGGCGACACGGCGTCAGCGGCCACGCTGTTGAGCCGTTGCAATACGGTGTGGACCCTGCAGATCAAACCCGATCTGTGCGCCTCCGGATATCCGGCCGGCTGTGTGCCTTCTCTCGACGGTACCGACACCGGTGTCTATCAGCGAGGCACCAGTAAAGTTCGCGGCGTCACCTTCCAATGGGGAGATACTTCGATCGACAATACCGGCTGTTCTTTCGCCATCGACCGCTCGCATGTGCCGTTTGAGAACGGCATTCTGGTGCAGGGCATGTCCGAACTGCGCCAGGCCTATGGGCCAAGCTGGGCGGACTACACCGCGATCTACGACGTGATGTACGGGATCACGCAGGGCAACTTCGGGGAGATGTTCAGCGACGACGGCACCAATTCCTGGGCCGGCAAGGGCTTTCGATATAAAGCCGCGATCGACTACCCGTCGACCTGTTCCGCCAACTTCCGTGTGCAGAATCCCAACGCCTTCTGGCCGATGTTCACGCTGCGCACCAACTATGAGGGTGCCGCTACCGCCTCGGTATGGAAGCGCAAACTGGGGCTGACGCTGCAGTCCGTGATTTCCGGCGGCTCGGCGATTCGCGACGAGTTGTATCAATACACGATTGCGAACGCGATCTATGCGGTAAATCATCCCCCTCTTTCGTTGAACACAGTGCCCATCACCGGCTTCACTGACAATGGCGGCGGGTCCTACACCATCTCCTGGGCGGTGCCGTCCGGAACGCAAAGCTACCGGATCAAGTGGTACACCAGCAAGATCGTGGACTACATCGGTTACGATGCCGCCACAGCAACCTTTATCGGCAACCCGGCGGCCACGATGAACTGGTTCGCGGCCACCGACGCGCCCAGCGTTTCGGCTCCGTCGGGGACTACGCAGAGTTTCACGATCGCGACCGCCACAACCGGCCTCACAGCGGCGAATTTCATGGTGAAGGCCTATGTCACCGGCGCCGGCGGCGGGAGCATAGATGTGACCCCGCCGAGTGTCGGCGTCACTGGACCGTCTTCCGGGGCCACGGTTTCCAACTCCATTACTCTGACAGCGGCGGCGTCGGATAACGTAGCCGTGACCAGCCTCCAATTTAAGCTGGACGGAGCGAATCTGGGAAGTCCGATTGCCGGTGCTGGACCCTACACCCTTTCCTGGGATACCACCAAGGTCAGCAATGGAACGCATGTGATCACGGCGGCGGCATTCGACGCTGCCGGCAATGGCGCGCTCAGTTCGCCGATCAGCATTTCGGTGAGCAACTCGACCGGCTCGACCGGTTCGGGTGGCACTCTTTCGGCGGCTTTTACGTCGCCCACCGGCACGATCCAACTCACCACCACAGGCACCGCGGATTGGGCGCACTGGGGTCTCAATACCGCCACCGACTTCAATCACAAAGCCGGCGTGACGCAGCAGATCAGCAACTTCACGCTGGTTGGAACAGTAGCGCCAACGCGGTACGCCAACAGCACGGTCGGTTTCACCTGGACCGATGGCACACCTACCGCCACCGCCAGCGCTACCGCCAGCAGCACCGGCCTGTATGTAAGCGGTCAGAACAACGGCTTTAGCCTTAGCGTTCCCGCGGACACAACGCAGCGGACAGTGGTGCTTTATCTGGGAGCCTGGAGAAACACCGGCCGCCTAGTCGCCCACTTGAGCGATGGCAGCGCCCCCGACTATGTGGACACATCCCTGACCAACAATGCCGGATCGACCACGGTGGGAGCTTATACCCTGACTTACCAGGCGGGTTCCAGCGGCCAGACCCTGAACCTCACTTACACCATGACCGGCGCCTCCGGCGGGAATGTCACGCTTCAGGCAGCCACACTCGTGGCGGGAGCGCCGGTTCCGAATTTCACCGTCTCGGCAAATCCTTCGGCGGCAACTCTGGCGGCCGGCGCCAACATCACGCCGTCGATAGCCGTAGCGGCGAGCAACGGATTTGCAGGAGCGGTTGCCTTGACCGCGACCGGTCAGCCAGGCGGCGTTACGGTGGCCTTCAACCCGGTTTCCGTAACCGGTACCGGTTCTTCCGCCTTGACCATTACAGCTTCGGCCGGAGCGGCAGCCGGAACGTATCCCATTACCGTGACGGGAACCAGCGGAAGCCTGGTGCGTACCGCAACCGTGACCTTGACGGTGGCCGGTGCGGCTACCGCCGGGCCGGTGATATCAAGCGTGGGAGCGGCAGCGGTCTCGTCTTCGGGAGCGACTGTCACATGGGCTACGGACAGCCAGTCCGACAGCCAGGTCACCTACGGCCCGACCACCAGCTACGGCTCTACCAGTAGCCGGCTGCCCAGCATGGTTACCAGCCATTCGGTGCCTCTAACCGGGCTTACGGATTCGACGACTTACCACTACAAAGTGATTTCGCGGAATACCGCCGGCCTGCAATCGACGTCTTCCGATTTCACCTTTACGACTCCGGCCGCCGGTTCCGGCTCGGGCGGCGCTGGCACCCCGATTACCACCAACACCTGGACTCCGATTGTGGCGCACGGTGTGCCCGCGCAGGTGCTGGGCTACGACAAGTCGGTCTATGTGAACAGCCGGAAGATTCATTGCATCTGGGGCGCTTACCACGAACCCATCAGCAGCGAGCCCAACAACGCGACGGTATGTTACAGCTATGTGGAAAACCGGTGGTTTGTTCTGGAGAACAACGGCATGTGGCACTCCGATCACGCTCCCTCCTCGGGACATACCAGCAGCCTGTTCGCTTACATGCCGGACCGGGATACGATCGTTTCGGTTACCGATGGCAGCGGCTCCAATGTTCCGGAGAAGTTTCTGGCGCATTGGTGGTGGTTCGATGTAGCCGGTCTGAGCGGCCAGGACAAGGAGTTTACTCCCAAGCCCTGGCTGGGGGCGACCACTCCAACGTCGGCCATGACTTATGACTCGTTCAATTCCAAGCTGGTGATCTTTCCCAATCTCACTGGCGCCACGTCGGTTTGCGACCCGGCTACCAACTCCTGCGCGGCTCCGGCGACTACTGGAACTGCGCCCGCCTCTACTGTCGGGGACTTATCCCTGGTGTACAATACCGCGGATCACAAGGTTTACCTGTTTGGAGGCGGCCAGAACGATGTGTACACGTTCAACGTGGCGACCAACGCCTGGACAAAATTGGCCACGACGTGCACGGGAGCTGCCTGTGTATCCGGTAAGCCGCCGGCTCGAATGGCAGCTGGTTTCGCTTATTCGACGGTCGACAACGTGTTCCTGATGGCCGGCGGATCCACCTTCCTCGGTGGGCAGGCATTTTTCGATACCTGGATCTTCGATTCGGTAAGGCTAGCCTGGACCCAGCAGACACCGCCAGCTCCATACGCCAATAACTCCAACAACACCACGTTTGACCGGGTCACTTATGACGCCGACAGCAATGTGTTCTTATTGATGGCGTCTGGTGGGGTTAATACCTATGCGGATGGCAATTACGGAGCTTATACGGTTCAGGTGTGGGCTTACGCTTACTCTGCAGCGGCAAATTACGGCCGCAGCTCGACCACATTTAATCCACCGGCCAGTTCGATGAACCGCGTGGCCCCGGCATCGCTCAATCAGTCCTGGGCGATGGACCCGGCAATCACCGCATCTGGGGGCATCGCCTATACCGGCTGGATTGAAACCGGCGCTCCATTCGACACCAGTTCTTGCGGTTTGCGACATCCCTACGTTCAGTCCGGTTCCAGCATCACAAACTGGACCATGCTGCCCGGTGGCGGTCAGGCCGCGGCCTGTGCGTCGATCGATCCGGAGCCATCTACCAGCCCCTCCTATACCGATGCGTCCAAGCTGCGGCTGGCCGTGGTCAACGGCAGCTTATGGGAGGCACACGAGAAGTGGAACAACTCCACGACGTCTTCCTCGGCGTGGGCTAAATCCTGGAATGGCTTGGCTTGGGTGGGCGGCGCGGTAGGCTGCTTCACTGACGTGTGTTCGACCTCCCTGCCCCAGAATCCTCAGGCGCTAATCGCCAACGGGGCAGCGCCCACGATTGCCGTGATCGAGGAAAACCATAACGTCTACGTGCCGGAAGGCTATTTGTACGTGGCTCAATGGAACGGTTCGAAATGGGCCGCGCTGGGCGGGAAACTGAATATCGGTGGTTCCGGCACGCGGGCTTTGTTCGCCACCCTGGCCAGCAATGGAACTAACCCGGCGGCCTGCTGGTCGGAGGAGGTTTCGAGCAGCCGGTCTGTGGTGACGACTACGCCGCAGATCCAATGCGCGCAGTGGAGCGGTTCCGCCTGGACCCGCTTTGGGACAGGGTCGTTGAATCGTGCCGCCACATCCTGGGCCTATAGCCCGTCGATGACTTACCTGGGCGGGAAGTATTATATCGGTTGGGTGGAACGCACTACGGCGGGCGCCAACAAGTTGTATGTTTGCCGGTGGGATGGATCCACGTGTACGCTGCTGGGCGGCGCCGCGATCAATATGAATGCGAGCACCGGTTGGGCTGCGCATCCCAGTCTGGCCAACGATGGCACGAGCCTCTACGTGGCTTGGGAAGAACAGGCCGCTACCGGCGCCAAGTCGCTCGGCTACGTGAAGAAGTGGGACGGCTCTGTATGGTCTCAGGTGGGGAGCATCTTGAACGCAGATCCGGTTTTGGGTTCGGCGTCAGGTATTTCTCTGGCTGTAGTGCAGGGGGCTCCCACGGCGATTTGGACGGAGCTCAGCTATGGCAACCTGCGGCAGGTTTACGCCAAGCAGTGGGACGGCTCCAATTGGATTGGCACTACCGGCCTGAGCACGCCGCCGACTCAACTGTCGTGCGACCTCAATGGCGACGGCAAAATTGATAGCCTGGACATTGACTTGGCGACCAATCAGGCGCTGGGCGTGCTCCCTTGCTCGTCCTCCGATCTGCAAGGTATCGGCCAGTGTACCGTGGTTGGCGTCCAGCGAATCATCAACGCCAGCAAAGGCGCGGTTTGCCGAATCGGTAACTAAAGGAGTGTAGCCAGGGCGACCGGATTCGTCCTGGCTATACCGCCACAGGTCTTCTTGCCGGCCTGCGGACACGCAGTAAAAAAGTTGCATTTATTTCCCCAAACTTACACATCCTTCCTCGCTTGCCCGGCGGCTTCAATCAGGAACTCCTAAAACAAGATATTTCGCTCTGTTTATAGATCATGGCGCCGCGATTGCACGGGTGATGGATGCTGTGCAATCCATCGTCCATAAGTTTCTGCGTAGACTTCATGGTTCTTCTGACCAGGCAGTTCGCCTCGCCCTGACGGGTGCGCTTCTACAGAGCACGCAAGCAACTTGGGGAGCCGACCCCGGGGTTCCCGTTCCCCCCGGTCAATGGACATTGGCTCTGACCAGGGGCGTTCCCGCGGCCGCAAATGGTTGGGAACAATTGGTCTATGCCCCGGTCGTGAAGCGCTCCATCATGCTCGCGTTTTACCATCAGCGCAATTCAATCCTTCGTCCGGGTCGATGAACCGGCTGAGTCCCGGGCCGTCCGCACAGTCCTGGGCGATGGACCCGGCGATTACGTCGGAGGGCAGCACCACATACGCCGGATGGGTTGAGACGGGCGGCCCGTTCGACACCAGCGCCTGCGGTTTGTATTATCCCTATATTCAAGCCAGCTCCGACCTGACTACCTGAGATGCCGCTTACTCGCCGACACGCGCTCCCGTTGCCGCCTGCAATTCCGAGACAACATGGCGGAATTTGCCCGATCGTTCTAAAGGCAGCTCCGGCAGATATTCGAAGGTCACCGTCACAGGCACTCGCAGCAGTTGCCTCCAACCCTTGCGAATTTGTTCTTCTCCAGACGACGCATAGGCGCTCGAGCAGACCAGTTGAATATGAAAACTGGTGAGCGCCTTCTGGGTGATCCGGAAGCGCTCGATCCCTTCCACTTCGCGGACGCTGTAGATCAATGCCAGGGAATTGATCATCCGGCCGTCGGGCGCAAGCACGGTGTCGTTAGACCGCCCCTCTACACGCTCGAGCACCGGCAGGGCGCGGCCGCAGGCGCAGCGGCGTGGGGAAATCACCGCGATATCGCCGGTCGCGTAGCGGATGAAAGGCGCTTCGTGGGAGTAGAGATCCGTGATCACGATCTCTCCCGGTTGCCCCGCTTCTACCGGGCGGCCCTCCGGGTCTAGAGTCTCAAAGATCACTGCGTCTGTCAAAACGTGCAGGCCGCCCTGCGGACATTCATGCGCGATCAACGCGCTGTCGCGCCCGCCGTAGCCATTTGCTACCGGACAATTCAGCGTTTCGGCAATGACCTCGCGCTGATAAGGAAACAGCACTTCGCCGGTTACGAAAACCACCTTGAGCGGCAGGCTCCGCAGTTTACGGCCTTCCTTGCGGGCGTGCAGGCAGAGTTGATAGATGGCGCTCGGGTAGCCGAATAACTGGCGGTAGTTGCCGCTCTCGAGAACGTCCAGGTAGTGCGACATGGTGGCGTCGTTCATCTCGAAGGCGGAAAGCAACCGGCTGGCCAGGAAGCGATCGCGAAACGAACGAACCCAATCCTGCCGGGTCAATTCCACCGGCGATCCCCAAATAGCCAGTTCCGGATCTCCGGTTGAGACACCCCACCAGCGCGACGTCCGCTGGCGACAGGCCACACGCGAAGCCACCCGGCGCTTGGCCAGGTCGAAAATCAACGGGTCTCCGGTAGAGCCGCCGGTAGTGAACGAAGCCAGTTTGCCGGCGATGTCCGAACGCAGCGCCTGACGATTGGTGCGGGCATCGGCTTTACGCATGAGCGGGAAGCGGACCAGGTCGGCGGGGCCGCGAATGTCGGACGCCTTCAATCCGGCTTCCGCCAGGCGAGCCTGCACGTAGGGCACGTGGGCCGCGGTGTAATCCATCAAATCGCGCAGCTTGAGCCGCTGGAATTCCGCCAGCCCTTCCGCGGACAGATCCTCCGCAGCTTCCATTTCGCGCAGGAAACGGTAGGTGTCGTGGCCTTTCGCCTTTTCGTGAAGACGGAACAGAGCATTCCAGATAAACCAGCGTCGCATGATCTTCGAGCTCTATTTGCTGCGCAACATCTCCTGCATCTCTTCCAGCACCTCGACTGCCACCTGACGCCAGCTGCGAGCGTGACCCCACGCGGAAATCTCCTCCCGGTCCCAGCGGCGATGGAGCGCGTTCTGCAAGCCCCCTGCGAGCGCTGCCTGGTCGTTCACCGGCACGATCACGCCGTAGCTTGGATTGGGGAGCATTTGCGGAATGGCTCCCACATCGGTGGCTACCACCGGGGCGCCGCAAGCGAGCGCTTCGTGCACGACGTTGGGCCAGCCTTCGTTAGTGCTGGCTAGGCAGAACACATCCGCGGCCGACATCAATTCGGCCAGCGTATCCGGCGTCGCCTGGCCGAGGAAGCGCACATCCGCCTCTAACCCGAGTTTGCGAACCAGGGCGCGCAATTCCTTCTCGAATGCGCCTTCCGGACCGCACGCTCCCGCGATGGCAAGCTCGGGACGCACGCCGTCCTTAGCCAGACCGGCCAGCGCCTGAATGATCCGATGGTGGCCTTTTCTTTCGACCAGTGCACCGGCGCTGAAAATGATGGGTCGGTCCGGCGAGAGGCCATGCTTGCTGCGGGCCGCTGCACGATCCCGGGGATAAAAGACCGAAGCATCGATGCCGTTGGGCACGACCTTTACCTTGCCGGGTTCCGCCCCCAAACCGACCGCAAATTCGCGCAGGCGGCTCGAAACCGTGAAGACGCGGCGCGCCCGGCGCAGGGCCCAACTCATCCAGAAGCGCTCTAGGAAGGTTCGGCTGTGCTTGGGCTCGTTGCCGCGTAACGTCATGGTGAAAGGAACGCCGAGCAGCGCAGAAAGCAGTCCGCCGGCCACGCCTTCGGGATGTCCGAAATGGGTATCGATCACATCGAAGGGGAACTCACGCCGTAGCCGCGCCAACATCGGTGCCAGCCGCAGGAACAGCCAGCAGGCGGTCAGGCAGCCGCTCAGCGGCAGATAAAACCAGCGCGGACGCAGCACGGTGATTCCGCCATCGGTTGTGCGTACCGGGCAGCGGCTCTCGCCGATGCGGACACGGTTGCCGCTCTGGTTCCCGTATTGAATCACCGCAAACGGCGCGACCACCAGGACCTGGGTCAACTCCGCCAAGTGTTCCAGGCGGCGCTGCACGAACACGCCTTGCCCCGGTTGCAGCGGGTTCGGATAAGTGCAGCACAGGCTCAGAACCCTTACAGCTCCAGCGCAACGGGACGCAACCGCCGGAGCCCGGGTCAGAGTCTGATCGGCCTTCATTTATTTCGCCCCAAGACGTCCGCGAATCACTTCTTTACCCTTGTCCACTAAATCGGCTGGAGACGAGCGCCACGCGAAACGCAGCAAACGGCGAAGCGGATGTTTCTCAAACAGCCGGCTGGTTTGTGGATTGGTGGGCCACACATCGCGTCCCGGATGCGCCCGGGCCGCGGTCAGCGCCTCTTCCATGATCTTGACCGCGGAATCCATCTCCGCCTGTGTAATCACCAGCGGCGGAATCACACGGAAGTTCACGCCTCCGTAGCCGTAGGTCAGGTGCAGGCCGCGGGCGCGGCACCCGAACATGAAGCCATTGACCAGCTCCGGTGTATCCTCGCCTTCACCGGGCAGCAAATCGAAACCGATCATCAGCCCCTGGCCGCGAATGTTACCGATGGCGGGGTGGCGGCGGGAGATGTCGCGCAACCGGTCCATGAAGTAGTTGCCGCTTTCGAGCGCTCGCGCGAGCAGCCCTTCTTCCTTAACGATGTCGATTACAGCGCTTACCGCGGTTGCGGCCACCGGATCGGACTGGTGGCTCGAGAGATTCCACAGACCCTTGGTCACCACGTCATCGGCAATTTCGGCGGTGGTTATCACGGCTGCGGCCGGAAAGCCGTTGCCGACCGATTTTGACATGGTCAGGATGTCCGGCTCGGCATCATGATACTCAATGGCGAACCATTTTCCCGTGCGTCCGAAGCCGGTCTGGGCCTCATCCACAATGAAAAGCGCGCCATTCTGATGCGCCAGTTCGCGCAGCGTCTTGAGATACCCCGCCGGTGGAACCAGCATGCCGCCCGCCGAGAGGACCGGCTCTACGATCACCGCGGCGATGTTGCTCCAGTCTCCAATCCAGGTTTCGAGCGATTCCAGGCAGGGGAAGTCGCAGGGTGGTTTCGACGCATCGGAAAAACATCCGACGCATTGTGGGGTAACCGGCAGCCGTACGGTTTCGGGAACATTGGGCAGCGAATCTTTCAGTTGATGGGAGGCCAGGCTGGAGCAGCTTTTGGTCGCCAGCGAGGTGCCGTAATAGCCTCGCGACAAACCCATGATTCCGGTCCGCCCTGTGTACGCCTTGGCCAGCCGGAAGGCAAACTCATTGGCCTCTGTTCCGGTGGACAGAAAGATCGATTTCTGCAGACGGCCGGGAGTGACCTGGGCCAGCTTGTAGCTCGCCTCCATCACCGCCGGAGAGAGGAACTGCGTTCCGGTGTGCAGCAGTTGCTGTGTCTGTTTGACGACCCGCTCAATGAACTTGGGGTGGTTGTGGCCCAGCACGCAGCAGAACATGCCGGCGGCAAGATCCAGCATTTCCCTGCCATCGGCATCGCGCACGGTACAGCCGCGGGCCTCCACCAAAATTTCGTCGGCGTACGGCATGGCCATCAACACATAGTCGCCGTACTGCTCCCAATACTCACTGTTTTTCAAAACTCGAGCCGCCTTTCCTGCGTTCGCTGAATCTTTATGTTTCTATTTACTGGGAGTTTTCGCCGGGGCCGCAGCCTGAACCGGAGCCGCGCCGGGCGCATCAATCGTCCTGTGCGCTACCTTGAACGCTCCATTTGCATCGTCGGCGAAGGCAACCCATAGCGTGCCACCGTGAACCTGTATCGAACTGGTGAAGCCGGCAAAATCCCTGACCAGCACTTCGCCGTACCACTTCCCATTTTTGCTGAAGGCTACTTTCAGGACGCCGTCGCCCGAATCGTAATAGCTAATGTACACGTTGCCCTCTTCGTCCAGGGCGATGCCGTTGCGGTCCGGATAACCGACCCGCGTTACACGATCCACCACCTGCAGCACCCATTGGCCGTTGCGCTTGGTGGCGTATTTCACCACGTGGCCATCTACGTCGCTATAGGTGATATGCGGAACGTCGTTCTTGTCCACGATCAGGGCAACGGCCTGCATCGCCTGGGGTCCGCGCACGCCTTCCAGGATCTCGGTGTGCCAGTTTTCGCCATCCCACTGCGCAAAACGCAGGCTGGAATATTCGGCCTTTACGTTGGCGTACGCAATCATCGGGTGTCCCTTGGAATCCACCGCGATCGAATTGAACTTGCCGCTGCCGGGCTGGCGGTCGACCATGCGGACTTCCCAGTATTTTCCGTTCCAGAACACGCTGCGCATGCGCAGCATGAAGCCCACGCCGGCGGGTCCCTCATAGTCGTAATAGGAAAAGCTGGGAACGTCATTGGCGTTCAATGCGATCGACGTATAGTAAGCAACCACCGCGTCGTTGGCCGGCGAGATCGGCTTATTCTCCCAGGTGGCCCCGCCCTGCCAGTGGATGTAGCGCAGCTTGGCGCCTTTGCCCGTGCCGTGGGTCGCATAGGAAACATGCGGCCGCTGTTTGGAGTCCAGCACCATCGTACAGAAACTGGCGTACTCGGCAATTGTCATGGTGAACCATTTATCCACCTTGTGGTCCCAGAACGCGTAACGTAGGGGATGCGGATCCGCTTCGGGAATGTAGACCACATGCACGTTGCCGTTGGTATCGACCTTCATCGATGTAAAGCGGCCGGAACCGATCTGGTCGACGGTCTCGATGGTCCATTCGCCGCCAAACGCAATTCCCGCCGAGAAGACAAGTGCCAGGGAGAGCGCGATCTTGCTAAAGCGAACTCTCCGGCTTTTCGACGTGGGTCTCATAGACGATCTCTTTCTTAGGTAAATTGACACTACCAAACAGCTTGCGGAAAAGTGAGGACCACAGTGACCGCACGACAGTCACCGTTAGATCCGGCAGGAACCGGGTGAAGAAGAACATCAGCCACGGTAGCGGATCGCCGGCCGACCAGATCGCATAAATACGTTTACCGCGAGCCAGTCGGGCCAGTTCTCCCAAGCCGGGCTTGCCGCCCCGGAAAGAGCGGGCCGCCGCGGTGATGAACGTGTCTTCGGCAATCCACTTGTGCCCCACCACCGGTTTGACCGGAGCGGGCGCGGGCAGGCCGGCGTGGTCGCAGTAGGCCAAGTACACCAGATCAACACCGCACGCGCTTCCCAGCCGGTGCTGGTCCCAGGGACGTGGGTTGATTTCGATCAGCTTGTATTCGGCGGCCCCGGCGTCCCACTTGTACTCCACTTCCGCGATCCCGGTATAACCGATCGATTCGAGCAGCCGCACCGTACGCTCGAACAACTCCGGACGCTCAACAGACTGCACGATGCACCCGGTGCCGAAACCCTCCGGAATCTGCAGCACTTTCTGTATATTGAAGCCGCCCGCCCAGCGCGCCTGCCGGTCCATGTAGCAGGCCACGATCAGCAGGCAATCGTCGCCGCCCTCTACCAACTCCTGCACCAGGGCGCGCTTATCGGCACGAGCGATCTCGTGGTATTCGCTGAGCAGTTCCTCCGCCGAGTTCACCGCGAACGCTTTGCGCGAACGGACAATTTCCCAATTTCCACCCTGCCGCCAGTGGTGCGCCGCCAGCGGCTTGAGCACGCAAGGAAACGTGGCCTCGCCGGCCGTACGTTCCATATCCTGCTCGTTCTCAATCAACCATGCGCCCGGCACGGGAACACCGGCACGGCGCGCGCACTGGAAGGTTTCCCACTTGTTCAGGGCGGCATTCAGCGCATCGGCGCCGGCAATCACCAGGCTGAAGTACGGCTCCAGTTCCTTGCGGAAGCGATTCAGAAACACGACATCGTCATCCCGCGTGGGATACAGCACGACGCGGCCGCCGTCCATCTCTTTTCCGAACCCTGTGAGGAATGCCAGCAGGGCCTCCGGCTCATGCCTCGAATCGGGAGCGAAAACCACTTTCGCATGACGCGTGAAGTTTCCGTAGATCCGGTGCTGAGAGGTCAGGCCGATGACGCGGACGCCTCGCTCACCCAGGCTCCGGGCGATCCCGAGGCCGGTGTAGTACATGTTCATGACTACCGCAACAGGCTTCATACGGTTTTTGTCAGACGGCAAAAAAGACCCTTTCCCACGAGGCTTCCTGCTCGAAGTAGCTGTTGATGGTTCGATACAGGCGATCGCAAAACGGCAGCCGCCCGTCGCGCCATTGCAGGTGAAACCAGTTGGCCAACGTCAGAGGCAGCAGCGCCGGCATATCCTTGCCGTCCAGACCCACGCTGTTCGCGTATTTCTTAACCAGCGCTGGAATCTGCCGCACCAGCTCCGGATCCCAGTGCGCAAGCTCATCGCCACCCGAGCGTAGCAGAGAAAGCAGCAGCGTATACAGGTCGTAGCCGGCCAGGTCGATCAACCCGAACACTTCCCAATCGACCACATGCCAGCGGTCGTCCTGCACCAGCAGATTGCCTGCATACAGGTCGCCGTGCTGTGGAATCTGTGGAATTTGCCGCAGCCATTCCGCCGAAGCCTTGGCGGTTAAGCGGCTTGCACCGTCCCGCACCGCTTTGGATGCTCCGAAAGAACTCAGCGATTGAAGAGGCTCGGCTACGGTCTGCTGCCACCGGTCTCCGCGGACCGGGCTGCCGGCCTTGCTGAATGCCTGGTGAATTCCCGAAACCGCCCCCACCATGGATTCGAGCACCGCGGGTGTCACACTACCCTGGAACGGAACTCCGGGAACGCCTTCCATCCACAGCGTCCAGAACTTTCCCAGCGCGCCGAAGTGCAGCGGTCGTGGAACCCATCGGGGCGCCGACGCATGCGCCTGGAGCAGGTTGGCGAACTCCCGTTCTCCCCGGGCGGACTCGCGCAAGACCTTGGTCACCGCACGCGGATACGCGCCGCCTTCGTGGAACCAGAACAGATTGAGGTCGCTGCACTGCGGCTGATAATTGTTGTACAACAAAAACCGCCAGTCTCCGGACGCGGGGAGGCCCCACTGTGCCGCATGACTGGTCAGATAGGTTTTCCATTCACTAATCATTGCTATCGCCCCAAAACCCATCCAAGCTTACGGCCGACACCGGCCACTGCCTGGACTTTGGCTGAGAGCAGAGTCTCCTTCTCCGGCAAAGACAAAATCCCCGAGGTCCACACAACCAGGGGGAAGACCAGCAGGGCAGCGGTTTTGACCGCTACGCCGAACATTATCGAACCCCCGGGACGGACTACAGCGTTGCAGGCCGCGTACAAAACCACCGCCAGCAGAGTCGCCACCGCGGCCCGCGGCACTCCCAGGTCGAGCGGCAGGGCGCGCTGCGAAAACCAGTAGCTGCCGGCCGCGATCGCCATGAAGCCCAATAGCGTAGCCCAGGCCGCACCCACCATTCCAAACTTCCCGATCAGCATGTAGTTCAAGCCCAGGTTCAAAATTGCGGCGGCGGTACTGACCGCGCCGATGGCCTTGGTTTTGTTGGTCAGGAACATACCGAGCTGCACGTAAGAGCCGACGCCGTAGAACACGTAGGCTAAGGCCACGATCGGCACCACGTCCCGGCCGCCGGCAAATTGCGGATCGGCCATCAGCCGTAACACCTCGGGGCTGAACACCGCAATCGCCATCGCGGCATACGTGAGCACGATGGAGTAAAGCACAAAGATCTGGCAAAAAATCTTGGCATGCTCGGGCTGCTCGTAGATGTTGTACATGCGAGCCTGCCACATGGCGTAGAACGGCTGCACCAGCATGTAGTTGATCATGAACGCCAGCTTGTAGCCGACCGCATAAACACCAACCGCTTCGAGCGACTGCAGCCGCTGCAGGAAAAAACGGTCCGAGAAATTCAGCGCGAAGAGGGAGATGTTGGAGAAAATCAGCGGCAGTCCGAACGCCGCCATCTGCCGCAGGATGCGTCCGCTGAAAGAAATCCCGACTGCGCGCAGAACCCATATCGACAGGCCCACCGCCTGGATTCCGTAGACAATTACGGAGCTCCACAGGATTCCCATCGCACCCAGCTTGAGAAACGCGATGAAGTAAATGTTGAGCAGCAGAATTACGAACAGTCCGCCAGTTTCAAGCAGCGTGAACATACCCGAGGCCTCTAGCGCGCGCAGATAAGCACGCGGCATCGAGGCCAGGTAGCTCAACACGAACGAAAGGAACGAGAGCAGTAGATAGTTGGTGGATACGGCAGGTCCGAGCAGCGCAATGGACAGCGGCTTAACCGCCATCAGACCGGCGGCAAACGTCACCATCCCGGTCACGAAAATGAAAATGAACGCCGTGCTGACGGTTTGCCGGCGCTCTTGCTCAGAGCGCGATGCCGCGTAGGCGCGCAGTAGCGCCGGCGCGATTCCCATGTGGAGAATCATGCCGAACAGAGACATACTGAGGTCCAGAATTTCCAGAACGCCGTAATCCCGGGGACTCAGGTAGTGGGTATAGAACGGCAGCATCAAAAACCCGAGGGCTTTGATGACAATGCTGCCGAGGCCGTACATCGCGGTATGCCGTACCGCGGTACCAATCTCTTTTGCGATTGCCTCCGGTTCTTGAACCGACTGTGCCATGGATTTTTGCATTACTTCCGGGCCAGGATGGCGAAAGAGTATTCGCAGTGTTTCAACAGTCCGGTTCCGCGGATCAGGTCCAGCACTTTGCGTTTGCGCGACTTCACCTGGCCGGAAGCGAAACTCTGCTGGTAATAGTCGAACACGTTGTCTTCCAGTGGAATCAGAAAACGGGGATGGTTGTAGGTGGGCAGCGCCAGGTAGATCTCAACCCGGTTGAAGCCCGCGCTTTCGAGTAGCCTGCGATAGCCGGCGCTCGAGTAGAGATATTGCCGGTAGCCGTCGGGCTGTCCGTTGCGGCGCGCATACCAGTCGGCCAGCGGTCGGGGCATAATCGTAACCCAGGGCAGGCCGCAGTGAGGGTCCGGATAACCGGCGAAATAGCCCAAGTTGAAGCGATTCTCGATGCCCAGGTAGAAGTACCCGTCCGGCCGGATCAGCCTATGAACATTTTTGAGCGCCTGCCTCTGCAGCTCCATCGGATTGCCGCGCACGCCGGTGGCGACCCACTCGAGCACACCGTTCATCGCCACCATGTCGAAGCTGTCTTTGAGAAAGGGCAGGATCCACAGCGAGCTGCGCAGGACGTTGACGTTCGAGAGGCCCTCCTGCGCGAAGCGATGCCGCATAAACTCGATGCGTTCGAGCACCGGCTCGACCGCCGTCACCTCGGCGAAACGCATGCCGAGCCCGTGGGCATTGGTGCCGGTGCCGGCGCCCAGATCGAGCACCCGGCTCTGGGCCGGCAGGTCAATCAACCAGTGCCAGTTCGCCCGGTCCACATTCAGGATCATCTCGGAGGCTATGCGAACCGACGGATCCTGTGATTCGAGCAGTGCCGCTCTCCAGGAACCCTCCGCCGCCCGCCGGTTTACGGATTGCATCTGCTCGGCCGGCATTTCCCCCCAGTAGGGGAACGACTCCACAAAGTGTGGCACGCCATCGATCACCGGCCAGCTCTCCTGGCAGCCGGAACAGCGCAACCGGTCCTGCACCGCTTCCACTGGGACGCCGCATGTCGGGCAGGCTATGCAATCGATCCAGGCGCGGGAAATCGCCGAAGTACCCTTGCTATCGCGCATCGTCATGCCACCGCCCTTGCATCCATGTACTCTTCCTGTTCCATCTTTCGCCACTCATTAAAGCACACGTGCTTCAGCACCACGATGCAGCAGATGATAGCGAAGTAATAGTCGAAGTAGGCCCTGCCTAGAAACAGCCCGGATGTCAAAAAACCGACCAGGCTGAAGCCGAATGCATTGGCATACGCCGAAGCCACCTCGTCGCCCATCCGGCGCGCATGCTTTCCTATCTTGCGTAAACTGGCAAAGCAAGATACCACCAGCGATAGATAGAGCGCCAACCCGACGTAACCGTGCTCGGCCAGAACTCCAAAATAGATGCTGTGCGGACCATGCACATCGTTGGAGTTTGGCGCGTAACGATCGAACAACTCTTTTGTAAAGGTATCGAAGCCGCCGCCGAAGATTGGATAGTCCCAGGCCAGGTTGCGGGCGAACTGCCAGGAGTTCAGGCGCGAAAAGGCGGAGTTATCGAGAGCCGCTCCCTTACGGGTGAAATCCATACGTTCCTTCCATGCCGGAGGAGCGAACACCAGCCCGAGGACCAGACCCATTACAACCACCGGCAGCAACACCAGGCGCTGTTTGGACTTCAACAGCATCAGCGTCATAACTGCTACCAGGCCGGTCATGGCTCCGCGCGAATAGGTGAAAAAGATGCCTGGGATGGTGATGATAAACAATCCGAAGAACAATTGCCTCAACCTACGGCCGGTCTCCGTTTGCCACACATAGAACAGCAGCGGCAGCGTCATGTTCAGGGCCAGGCCAAGATCGTTGTTGTCTTCCACCATCGACCGAGGCGGACCGTACAGGCGGAAACCTCCGCCGGTGGTGATCATCAAAGGCAGTGCCTTCACTACATAAAAAGCGAAGCAGCCGGCGGTCACCATGACCAGAATCCGGAGACGTGCGAACGTATCCACGATGCCCATCGTGATCACGGTCATCAACAGCACTTTGCTGATGAACTGCCAGCGATACATCGTCATATCGGAATGGGCCGCAAATAGCGGCGTGTTGACGCTGACCAATGTGGTGATGGTGAACCAGGTCCACAAGATGCCCATCAGAATGGTCTCGCGGGAAACCATTCTCAGCCAACCGCGGCTATACACCACGAAGCCGAGCATGGTGGGAATCGCGATCATTTCCGCGCACGGGAAATAATATGCGGCGCCCCAGGCGTACCACTGTGGACCGGCGAACGAAATGATGGTCCAGCAGATCACTCCGATGAACGGCCGGAAGAAGGACAGCGGCACGCACGGGAGCAACACAGCTAGCAAGAGAGCGGCGCGTAAACCCACTAGAGCACCACTGCCCTCTTGCGCCCATCGCGTGTTTTAGAAACGGTCAACATTCTTAAGCCTTGTAAATCAGCATATTTACCGGTGTACTCATTGATTGGCCAACTGGTACCAGTCCAGCTTCAGCGCGAACAGATCCGGACTGCTTTCCCATGGTCCCCCGCGCCTCAGTTCCATCCGGTCGGTGGTCGGATAATTCATGCCCCAGATTGTGGTCACGGCGCCCCGGTAACCGGCCTGGCGCAGGATGTCTTTGCTCGACGCCGCGAAATCTTCTTCGCGTCCGTTAGGGTAAGCGAAGAAATGAGCCGCCTGCTGGATCTCGTCTTCGATCCGCCGTTTGCACTCGGAGATTTCCCACTCGGCGTGCCGGGGTTCCAGCTTCGACAGAAATGGATGCGTCACCGTGTGGCCGCCGAAATCGATCCCCGACTGATTCATCAGACGCACCTGGTCCCAGGTCAGCATTTTGTTCTTCCGCTCCGAATCCGCCGGCACTCCCAGACGTGCCAGAATGTCGGTCAACCAGGTCCGCCGGTCGGTATCGCTGAAAGCACGCAGAAGGCCGAAGATGCGGCCGTTGGATTTGAGCCGTTCGGCTTCATTGCGCAACCAGTAGCGGCGCGGAATATCAATTTCCAAATCGATGTATTCCTGGCTGGTCTTCTTCACCGCCTCGGCCAGTTGCTCGAACCACAAAGGCTCTCCCGAATCGAGCACGCCAGTAGTGAGAAAGATCGTGGCCGGGATATGGTAGCGCTCGAGAATCGGGAACGCGCATTCGTAATTATCGCGATAGCCATCGTCGAACGTAACCGCGACTACCATCTCCTTCGAGTCGCCTCGTTCCAGGTGCTGGTAGAGATTGTCCAGGCTGACCACTTTGTAGTGGCGCGAGAGATAGCGCATATGGACTTCGAAGAGGTCCGTCGAAATAGCGTCGAAATAAGGGTCGTTGTTGTTGTTGACTCTGTGATAATAGAAGATCCGCGCCGAACTTTGCGCGCGCCTGCTCCAGCGCGGTCCGGTTGCGCCAGACCCGAGCGAGACCTGGTAGTGATCGCGCAGCGGACGGATCATGGCCGGCGCTCCCGAGCGGACGTAGACCTTGGCCGCCGCACGGCGCATCCACTCGCTGCCGCCATTGCGGTCGGAAGGCGTGGACAGAGCGGTGACGACTTTTTCCGGGAGCACGGCGCGTAGCTTATTGCGAGCCGCCGCCGCCCATTCCCCGCCGCGCAGGAAGAGGACGTTTTTGCGGCTCTTGCAGCCCAGCAGAAGGCGCTTGCTCTGCTTGATTTCCGCACCCCAATCCAGTTTGTGCCGGCCTACCCCGGCCATGAAGTCGTATTCACGGATGCCCTCGTTGAGGAACTCGCGAATCGACCACGCACGCAGTCCCGCGCCCACGTTCCAATGCTCGGAATCCGGCTCATAGCCTTCCTGCAGTTGGTAGTAGACGCCGTTGTACGTGAAGCCGTACTGGCAGGCGAGCACGTGGCCGTCGTATTCGAGCCAGCTGAAGCGCAGCGATTCGCGTTCCAGTAACAGCGTCGAAAGCTCGCAATAGAACTTGCGTTTATTTTTGTCGCCGAAGACACCGGGTTTGCCTTCGGCCTTCCAACGCCGCTCGTGAAGTTCGTAGAGCACCGGAAGCAGGCGGTCCACGTCGTTCATCGTGCGGCAGAACGCGAAGCGCACTTCCGCCCGGTTTTCCAGGTTGCGCAGGACACTACGCACCTTGGTGCGGAATCTGGGTTTCAGCATGGCCAGGTAAGCGTCCCAGGTTTCAGGCAGTTTCACGGTGGCACAGGCCACGTCGGTTTCGACCTTGTCCATCCCCGCGGCTTCGGCCATCCCGTACAGAAACGGAAGATTCGGCGACGTCTCCGGAATCTCGTTCAACAGCAAAACCGCGCCATCCCCTACCAGCGCCGACCAATAGCCCTGCAGTGCGGCAATGACCGCGTGTTCCTGTCCCGGGACGCTGATGAAATCCAGATAGTCCGACTCGCAGTCCACCGGCGCGTAGCCGATGAACTCGAGCGCCTCGACCGATTGCCCGTAACGCTTCAGCACTTTCGAGCGCAGTGGAGCAATCCCGCACAGGACGCCGGCGTCGTCCATTATTTTCAGAATGCGCAGTTCCGAAGGCGTTCCGTACGCCGACCACCAGGCCCAGGCCCACTCCCAGGTGAGGAAGATCGTGTTCGAACTCGATTGCGCGAGCAATATATTCCATTCCGCGCGAAGGTCTTCGAGCTCCTTCTCTCCGCGTATCTCGATCACCTTCATACCGCCGCGCCTACCTGCACATCGACAAATTGCTGATGCCACAACTCGAGCACGAAAAAACTCCACAGGGTATCGCCGTAATACGTGGAATCGTCCGCCTCGTGCTTGCGAATCAACTCCTCCAGAAATTCACGGCGGAAGTAGCCGCGCTGCGTAGCCCGCGCGGAGAAGAGCATATCGCGCGACATTTCGCGTAAACGCGAGTCGCTCTTGAGCCAGGTGGCCACCGGAATACCGAAGCCGTGCTTCTTTTTCTTGATCACTTCGATGGGCAGCAGATTACGGAAGGCGCGTTTGAAAAGATAGCGCTTATCGAGCCCTTTCACCTTCAGGTGCGGTGGGATGCGGCCGGAGAACCCTGCCACTTCGCGATCCAGAAACGGGAAGCGCGTCAGTATGCCGGCCAGTTCGGACATGCGGGTCACCTTGGGCAGGTCGCTATCGCCAAGCGTAATTTTCACATCCACGTAGAGCAGTTTGTCGAGGTGATCGCGTGCCGGAGCGGTATCGAAATACTGCCGCGGAATGTCCAGCACAGAATAGTCGTGGAGTTGGGCAAGGAACGAATCCCGAAAGACGGTTTCCGGCGGATAGGCGCACAGGAAGTTATAGCTGTAGAACCGTTCGGCGCCGTGGAGGTTGGAACGGTTCACGTAGCGCCGCGCCTTCCCGAAGAATCCGCTCTCCATGGGCAGGGACTTGAGGATCGGCTCGATCAACCCTTTGCGCATAGCTTTCGGAATTGAGTGGTAGGCTTGGAAAATCTTGTCCGACTTGTAGCGTTCATTGCCGCCAAACAGCTCGTCTCCGCCATCGCCAGCTAGCAGCACTTTGACGCCATGCCGCGCCGCCAGTCGGCCGCAGAAGTAGGTAGGGATGGCCGAGGAGTTGGCAAAGGGCTCGTCAAAGTAGCGAACCATTTTCGGCAGGGCTTCTAAACAATCGTCGGCGCTCACCAGATAGGTGTGGTGTTTGGCTTTGAACTTTCGCGCCGTGATTTCTGCGTACTCGAGTTCGTTAAAGCGTTCTTCTTCGAAACCGATCGAAAAAGTATTGACCGGGCCGCGGCCTAGACGGCTCATCATCCCGACCACCGTGCTGCTGTCTGTGCCGCCGCTCAGATAGGCACCCACCTGCGAGAAATCCTGTTCCCGGCAGTTGGCGGCTACAGCGCGCTCTACTGTCTCTTCCAGTTGACGGCTGAGCCGATCCTCGTTGGTTTCGCTGCCGATGCCATACTGCATGTCCCAGTAGCGGTCCAGCAGGTAATTTCCCTTCGATTTCGTGAGCAGGGTGCCCGGAGACAAGCGCTGAACGTTGCGGAGGATGGTCTGCGGCGCCAGGTTCACGCCAAAATTGAGAAAGTTCGCGATGCCCCTGGGGTCGACCTCGGGCCGGACGCCCGGGGCCTGAACCAAGCCGTCCAGGCGCGAAGCGATGGCCAGCGTCTTACCGTTCTGAAAGTACACCAGGCGATTGATGCCGAACCCGTCCACGGCAGCCAGCAGCCGGCGCTCGCGGCGGTCCCACAGCACCACCGAAAACCCTCCGTCCAGGGTTTCGATAAAGCGTGCGCCACCGCGCTCGTACAGCCCGGCCAGAACTTCCGCGGTGTATTGATCGGCGTCGCAAACCAGCAGCACGGAATCGCTTTCGAAAAGTTGCTGCCGCGCGAAACCGGCGCACACCGCAACACCGCCTTCGGCATCGGCCTTGTGCGCCAGCCGCTCCGAACCGGTCAGCGAAAGGCCACGGGCCATCGCTCCCAACGCGGTTCCCACTCCCGCTGCATCGTCTTGCCGCCAGATGGCACAGATTCCGCTCATGCGGCTTTATCGACCTCTTGCCATGTCTTAAACATCATCACGCTCCACAACATCGCCGACCAATCCCTCTGCCCGCGCTGATGTTGGTTCCAGCACTTGATGAGGAAGTCGCGGTTCAGAATTTCATCCTGCTGACCGAACATGGCCGCATGTGTGTAATCCTTCAACTCACCGCGGAACCACTCCGCAACCGGCATGGAAAAGCCTTTCTTGGCCCTCGTCAACACTTCCATCGGGAGCACGCGCTCCATCGCCTTTTTGAAAATGTACTTGCCAGTTCCGTTGTGCAGCTTTATCCTCGAGGGCATCTGCGCGATCAGTTCCATTAGCTTGTGATCCAGCAGCGGGCAGCGGACTTCGAGTGAATTCGCCATACTGGCGCGATCCACCTTCACCAGAATGTCGTCCACCAGATATGTCTTCATGTCCACGTACTGAATCCGCGACAAGGGGTCTGTGGTGTCGGCGCGATCGTAGTGGTAGCGCAGCACATCGGCCGAATCGTAGCCGTTCAATTTGCGCTGCACGTCGCCGCTCAGCAGGCGGTTCTTGAGTGCCGGAGGGCAGATCGAAATTCCATAGTAATAGCCCTCGATCGGCGAGCTGCGGCTCAAGCTTTGGAAGGTGGATTTGAAGCGCACAATCCGCGGCGCCCAGCCCAGCTTGGGATAGAGGTGTCCGAGCGGTCCGAAGATGCCGCGCCTTGCGGACGGGGGCACGAGCGAACGCAGGCGATCTTCCCACAAGGTCAGCTTGTAGCGTCGATAGCCCGCGAAATTCTCATCGCCGCCGTCGCCGGAGAGCGCAACGGTCACGTGTTCGCGGGCCATTTTTGATACGTAGTAAGTCGGAATCGCCGACGAATCGGCAAATGGCTCGTCGTAATGCCAAGCCAGTTTCCGGATCAGGTCGATGGCGTGCGGCTCGACGATATGCTCGTGATGGTCCGCTCCCAAGCTCGCTGCAAAGCGCTTGGCGTCGCCTGCTTCGTCGTAGGCAGCTTCGCTGAAGCCGATCGAGCAGGTAGTCACCGGCGGCTGCACTTCGTTCATCAGCGCCACCACCGCCGACGAATCCACGCCACCGCTCAGGAAGGCGCCCAAAGGCACATCGCTCACCAAGCGCGATCTGACGGCGATGCGGAACTCGGCGAGAAACTCCTCGCACCATTCGCCTTCCGAAAGATTGCGCGTATTGGCGAAGCTGATGTCCCAGTAAGGAACTTCGCGAATGCCGTTCCTGTCCGCCACCAGATAGTGCGCAGGACGCAGCTTTTTAATCTGCTTGTAGATGGTTTTGGGCGCCGGAACGTAGAGGAAGGAGAAATAGTCCGACATCGCCTCGAGGTCCATCTCTTTCGAAACACCGCCGGCCTTCCACAGGGCTTTGATCTCGGAGCCGAACAGCAGGCGCTTTCCATCCCACGAGTAGTACAGCGGTTTCTTGCCCAGGCGGTCCCGTGCCAGCAGGAGACGCTTGCGGCGGCCGTCCCACAGGGCCAGTGAAAACATGCCACGCATTTCCGCGAAACATTTCTCTCCGAGCTCTTCGTAGAGATGCACGATGGTCTCGGTATCGGAGCGCGTCTTGAAGGTGTGTCCGGTCGAGAGATAACGCCGGTTCAGCTCTTCGAAGTTATAGATCTCGCCGTTGAAGACAATCCAGATGCTGTCGTCTTCATTGGCCAGCGGCTGGTGCCCTCCCTCTACGTCGATAATCGAAAGCCGCCGGTGCGCCAGTCCGATCCCACCGCATGTGTAGAAGCCGTCGTCGTCGGGACCGCGGTGACTGATGGTGTCGCTCATCGCCTTGAGCGTGGCGCGTGACACCATACGATCACCGCCGGTTTCGTAAATACCGCAAATGCCGCACATAGGGCTCCTATACTCCGGCCGCAGCATGGACGGGGATCGCGGCTTTCCTTCCTAGACTGTCGTAAAGCTGGGCGTACTTGCCCACCATCGAATCGAGGGAAAATTCCTCGCGCACGCGCCGCAAGGCGCGTTCGGCCAATTCGGCCCGTAATCGCCTATCAGCTTCCAGACGCAACAGGTGACCGGTAAGCATGCGGGCATCGCCGATCGGAAACAGCAATCCGCTCTCGCCATCGATCACCACTTCCGGATTTCCCCCGGTGATGGTGGCAACCACGGGAACGCCGGTAGCCATCGCTTCGAGCAGCGAATTCGAAATTCCTTCCGCGATGGACGGCAGAACGTAGACATCCATGGCCTGCAGCATTTCCGGCACGCGATGGCAGGTGCCGAGCAATTGCACGCGATGCTTCCAATCCGGCCGTTGTGCCAGGAATGCGTCCAACTTTTCCCGCTCCGGACCTTCGCCGATCAACAGCAAGCGAAAATTACGATTCTCCGCGGCCAGGCCCTCTACGCCTTGCAGCGCGGTCATGTGGCCCTTCACCGGGAAGAGGTTGCCCACGCAGCCTACGCAGTATTCCTCCGTAGACAGGCCAAGTTCCTGCCGCACCCGCGCCCGGGTTGCCGGATCGGGGTAGAAGCGCGTGCGATCCACGCCGTTGTGAATCACCGTGATGCGCCTGGCATCGAACCCGGTGCGCGCCACATGCAAATCGCGCAACTGGCAGGACACGGAGAGAACGCGATCGGCCAACTGAAAAGCCAGCCGCCGGAACCAGATGCGACGCTTGGGTTCGGGCGCGTTCGAGCCTGCTTCGAGACCGTGCTCGCTGTGAACCACCTTGCAGGAACGAACCCAGCGCCCGGCCACCACCGCTTCCACTGCTGCCCAATTGCGCGAGTGAACGATATCCGGCCCCACTTCACGAATCGCGCGCGCCAGATTACCGATTTGGAAACGCGAATCGGTGTCCTGCTTTCCCTGGCAAATGACCTGGATGCGGCT
Organism: Candidatus Solibacter sp.; assembly: GCA_039932635.1. Taxonomy (GTDB): domain Bacteria; phylum Acidobacteriota; class Terriglobia; order Bryobacterales; family Bryobacteraceae; genus Solibacter. Next base: position 11,429 of record JBDTPR010000005.1, on the reverse strand, counting down.
CTTGGCCAGTCGCTCTGCATTGGGCCCGAGTTTTCGGATGGCGTAGACGACGTGCTCGAAACGGGCCGGATCGAGGTGCTCGACCAGGTTCACGAGCCCGTTTTCCAGTCCTCCTTTTCCGAGATGATCGACCACGTGTAGAATCCGAATTGGCATAGAATTGCCGGTTAACTTTTGCTGATCTCAGAACCTCTCTAATAACCTGGTAACAGCAATTTGACTACCAACGCAGGTCAGGAGCAGGGTGGAAGCGCGGCTTGTCGCGCCTCCTTTCGCGTGGGATTCTCAAGGAGTTGTGTCAATTGGTCGAGAGATTGAGACCAGTTATATTCGCCTGCGACCATGATGCGGCTTTGCCGGCCTTTTTCGCGCGCCATTTCAGGATTACGCAGCAAGCGCACGATGGCCGCAGCCATTTCCCGCGGCGAGTCGGCGGTTTCAACGGCGCTGGCCGCGGCAGGGGTGAGGCCCTGCGTGGCCCGCGATGTCGCCACCACCGGCAGTTCGTAGGACATGGCTTCGAGGATCTTGTTCTGAATCCCGGCGGCAATAGAAAACGGCGCCACCGAAACCTTCATTCGTGCCAGGTGCGCGCGCACGTCCGGGACAAACCCGGTCACTTCCACGGCCGGAATCCCGCTCAGGGCCTGTACCTCGGGGCTCGGACTGCGCCCTACAATCAGAAAACCGGCATCGGGCAAAACTTCGCGAACCAGCGGCAGCACGTTACGCGCGAAGTGAATCACCGCCTCCTGGTTCGGGAAATAGGCCATATCGCCGGTAAAGCCGATGGTATTGCCAGAGGCCTTGGGGGGCACCGCCGCGTGGCTGAAGAACGCGGTATCGACTCCGTTCGGAATCACGTGTACCTGGGCCTTGGGCGAGATCTGGCCCAACAGCCGCGCTTCCCGCTCGGTAGTCACCACGACCGCGGCGGACTGCTCGCAAACCCGCCGTTCATAGGCGGCCAGCGTCTTTCCTTCCCTGTAGTAAATCGCCGAAAAGGGAAACTTGGTGAACGCTGCATACTGCGTCCATTTGTTCGAATCCACGTCCACCAGGTCGATCACCATCGGAATGTTGGCCACGTGTTCGACATACTGGGCCATCGCGGAGCAGTAGACGAAGATGCGGTCGTAGGAGCGTTCCCCGAGCGCCTGATTGACCCGCTGTTGTAATTCGGCGCTGTCGAAGTAGGGAATGGTCAGCGCGGTAGAAGTGAGCAGGTAAGGGAGCGACCGGATTCGCGCCCAGCGCGCATTGAGCTTCACCACGGTAACTTCGCGGCAATACTCGCGGAGTGCGGCGCTGTGTTCGAGGTCGGCCGGATCGTCGGCCAGGGTGAAGAGGTCGATTTCGTGCCGGACCGCCAGGGCGCGAATCTGGTGAAATGCCCGAATCTTATCGCCCTTGTCCGGGGGGTACGGGATGCGGTGACAGAGGTAGAGGATTCGCACGGCTTAAAAGGAACTTGGTAGGCGCGGCAGGATTTGAACTTGCGACCTCCCTGGAGTTTTATCAGGGCGCTCTAACCGGGCTGAGCTACACGCCTATATTCGGCAAAACTTCAGATGGACGGAATGCGGCGTATTAATTGAGGACCGAAAATCTTGGTCAAACTGAACGGCATCCGCTTCCATGCCTCCACGGGTAATTGAAATTTCTTATCAAGGGGACTCATCTGAGGAACCTCTTTGGCTCCGACCAGCAGATATCGATAAGGCAATTCCGATACTTGCATGTTCCATGCCGATTTGAACTCGAACGAACCAGTGCCCTTTTTACTGCGGCCGAAATCGAATGTGCGGTAGCCTTCACGGCAACTCTGCTCGATTAGATTCCAGTACATGAAGTTGTTGGGCGAATCTTTGTAGAACTCGGCCAGCGCGCCGCCGTAGTAGGGCAGCACCTGATCCCGAAAATAGAGACAAAAGACCGCGGCAATGACAGTTTGTCCCTTGCGCACGCCGAAGATCCGGCACTGTCCGGGAAAAGAGGATTGCAGGGTGTCGAAGAGGCGGCGCGAAAAGACCGGAGTTCCCAGGCGGTGTACGCTGCGCGCGTAGATCTCGTAAAACACCGGCAGTTCGAGGTTTTGTACCCACTCAAGGCCGCCTTTCGCCGACTTGCGCACGGCATACCGTGTATCCCGGGGCAGCCCTGCCAGGAGCTTTACCGGCCCGGGCGAAAGATCCTGGGTGAAGGTGACGTAGAGATCGCGGCCGGGCAGATCCGTGGGATACGGCTCCGTCCGGTTGCGCATTTCCAGATATTTGACGTTGAGTTTCCGGCCAAGTTCACCGCCGGCCTGCAAGAGCACATCATGCGATTCGCGATCCGAGGCGCAGACGCCGCCATACACGGCCAGCGGAGAAGACACCAGGCAATTTCCAAAAATGCGGCTGCTCACCAGGCTGAGCGGAAGCACCCCGCTGATCTGCTGACCGCGCCGCGCTACCAGCGCATAGGAGCGGCGGCCGAACTCGCGCTGTACCGCCCGCGCCCACGTAGAGAGATGAAACAGCGAGCCCGATTCCGCGGCCTGGACATATTCGTCCCAGCTATTTTCCTCTCCCGGCTGGAGTTGCCGTACTTCCACCGGGCACACCGGCACGGGTACAGCTTTCTGGTCCTCTAGCTTAACTCCGGATGTGCTCATGGATCCTAGTGACCGTAATATCGCGTGTAATCGGGGGCGCGCATGCCCGCATTCAGAATCGTTCCCACCAGACGGCAGTGCTGCAGTTCGGTAAGGGTTTTCTGGAAGGCCTTAGTGGCGGTGGAAAATGCGCGCGCCACCAGCATCACCGCGTCGCAACTACTGGCCAGCATCTGGGCGTCGGTTATCAGGTTGACTGGCGGAGAGTCTACCAGGACCAGATCGAAATGCTGCGACATGCGGCGAATCAACTCCGGCAGCCGCGGCGACGTCAACAGCTCTGCCGAAGGTCTCTCCGACGTACCCGCCACCATCACGTACAACGGGAAATTTTCCGATTTGTAGATCACGTCCTCGGGCTTGCAGGACCCCTCGATCAGGTTGCTTAACCCGGGCAACTGCCGGGTGCCCAACCATTTGGCTACAGTGCTCTTGCGCAGGTCACCATCAATCACCAGAACCTTGAAATTCGGCAGCATGGCGAAGCTCAGCCCCAGGTTCATCACCGTGACCGTCTTCCCTTCCCCCGGCCCGGGACTTGCGATCAGCAGGCTGCGGATTGGCTTCACCGCATGTTGCTGTTGTATCTTGGTGCGCAGCTTCCGGTATTGTTCGACAATGCTGCTGTCCATAGTGTGGGGCATCAGCGGAGTCTTGCGATCCAGATGCATCTCCACTGGTGTGACAGTTACCCCATCCTGCTGCGGGACGTTGTTGATCGGGGGCAGTTCGTCGCGCCGTAACTCCACGCGCGCGGTCGCCTCCTGCATCATCGGATCGGGAACTTCAGGCAGATCGACCAGAGGAAACTGGTCCAGCCTGTCGGTTTGGGGTCCCTCCGCCTGGCCGTTGGGAGGAATCTCGGCAGGCACAACCTGGGAACGGCTGACCTCTCTCAGTGTGTCAAGGAATCGACTCATATAACGCGCTTTGGCAGGTGTGCTTCCGGCATGTATGGGGCCAAGTTGGTCAAAGTTACATAACTCATGTTTTTTAAAGGTTTTAGCTCGCACCCATTCCGAACGGACCGCCAAAATCCCAACAATCGGGATGCAACCTAAAACCATCGTACAGGATTTTAGAACGCCTGCCGCGGCGTAGACTGTCTAGCGGTACTAATACTAGGCCTCGTTTCCAATCCCGATTTACCAGGGGATGCTATTTCTTGGCCACAATTCCTTTAATTTCGCCTCTTTACCCAGCAGTACCGTGTCGTAGGTAAGCGCATGGAAACTGGCCCGGAACATGCTCCTGTCTCGAGCTGCATCCACCGGAATCGACCTGCACGATGACAGAACCGCAATATCCGCTGACCTTCGCCACGCCTGCCCCGGCAGTATTGTGTGTGGATTTGGATGGAACGCTGATCCGTACCGATTCTCTTCTGGAGTCGGCGCTCCAGTTCCTCAAGCGGGACGGCGTACGTGCTTTGTTCTCACTTTGTCTCTGGACGCTAGGAGGCAAGGCCCATCTAAAACGCCGACTGGCCGATCATGTCTGCCTGAATCCTGCGGACTTACCCTACAACCGGGAACTGCTCGATTTCCTCAAAGCCGAGCACGCCGCCGGAACGCGACTGGTGCTCGCCACCGGAGCCGACGAGCGCATTGCGCAAGGGGTCGCGGACTATCTCGGCATCTTCGACGAAGTATTAGCCAGCGACGGGCACACCAATCTCACGTCAAGCCGGAAGATGCGCGCCCTGGTCGCGCGGTTTGGAGAGCACGGATACCGCTACGCGGGTAACTCGCATGCCGATCTGCCCGTGTGGCGCCAGGCCAAACAGGCCATTGTCTGCTGCGCGACCCCAACACTGCCGCGCCGTCTCGAACGCGAGAGCGTTCCCACCGAACGCGTCTTCCTCGAGAAATACTCTAAGTTCGCCCTCATCGCGCAGGCGCTGCGCATTTATCAGTGGCCCAAGAATCTGCTGATCTGGGTGCCGTTGCTGCTTTCGCACCGGATGGGGGAGACCGGGCTCATTTTCCGGGGAGCCGTGGCGATGGCCGCATTTTCCTTCTGTGCGTCGGCCTTCTACCTGGTGAACGATCTGCTCGATCTAACATCCGACCGGGCGCACCCGCGCAAATGCGCGCGCCCTTTTGCCAGCGGCCTGCTGAATCCTTGGATTGGCGTGATCCTCGCGCCTCTCATGGTAGTAGCCTCGCTGCTGATGGCGCGAGCGCTTTCTCCGGACTTTTTACTGGTCCTGGCTATCTATGCCGCGGGGTCTGTTTCTTATTCGTTCTTCTTCAAGGAAGTGCCGCTGCTCGATGTGTGCCTGCTGGGCGGGCTATATGTCGTCCGTATTTTTGCCGGAGGCGCGGCCATGGGAATCGTGATCTCTTCCTGGACGCTCGGCTACAGCATGTTCCTGTTCCTCAGCCTGGCGCTGTTGAAGCGCTACGTGGAGTTGCTGATGCTGGACGCCAGCAAGCAAACCGCCGCGCGCGGCCGCGGCTATGTGGTCTCCGACTATCCGATTCTGGCGTGTTTCGGAGCCGGTACCGCGTGTGTGGCGGCGCTCTTGCTGGCCCTCTACATTGAGAGTAACGAGGTTCAGTTGTTATACCGGCATCCGCAGCGCCTATGGCTGCTCTGCGGCGTGCACCTATACTGGACAAGCCGCGCCTGGCTGCTGGCCAATCGCGGTGAAATGCACCACGACCCAGTTTTATTCGCCCTGCGCGACCGTACCAGTTACTGGCTCGGCCTGACGGCGGCGCTGGTGGCCGTACTGGCCACCTGACAGAGAAGTTGTGTTTTACGGAAAGTTACTAGTTCACTATGACCGAGCTGGCAGTCATCATTCCGGTATTCAACGAACGCGACAACGTGGTTCCGATGATTCAGGCGTTGAAGAAAACGATGGCCGGAATCGACTTTGAAATGATCTTCGTGGATGACGATTCGCCGGATGGCTCGGCGGACTTCATCCGCTCGGTGGCTTTGAACGAACCGCAAGTCCGCTTGATCCAACGTGTGAACCGGCGCGGACTGGCCTCGGCGGTCGTGGAAGGCATGATGTCTTCCGCCGCGCCCTATCTGGCCGTCATTGACGGCGATATGCAGCACGACGAGTCCATCCTTCCGGAGATGCTGCGCAAGATCAAACAGGAGCACCTCGATCTCGTCATCGGCACCAGGCATGGCGCCGGCGGCAGCATGGGTTCCTTTTCCGCCGGCCGGGTCCTGCTGAGCAATGTCGGCAAGCGCATCAGCGCTATGCTGGCGCAGGTCTCGGTTTCGGATCCGATGAGCGGGTTCTTCATGGTTTCCCGCGACTATCTCCACGGTGTGGTACGCACGCTCAGCGCGGTCGGCTTCAAAATTCTGCTGGATCTGCTGGCCTCTTCCGAGCGACCCGCCCGTGTAGCCGAAGTCGGCTACACCTTCCGCAAGCGGACATATGGCGAGAGCAAGCTCAACGCCACTGTCTGCCTGGAATACGCAGAGTTGATTCTGGACAAGGTGATTGGCGACTGGATTCCGGTGCGCTACGCCTTCTTCGGGGTGATCGGCGCCATCGGGGTCCTGGTGCAGTTAGGAATTGTCGCGGGTGTGCGATACGAAATGCCGCTGCTGCGCGCGCAGGCTGTGGGCGCCGCTTGCGCCATGGTACTGAATTATGGGCTCAACAATCGCCTAACCTTCCGCTCACGTCGGAGGCGCGGCATCGCCTGGCTCTCCGGCCTGTTCGCCTTCGCGGTGGCTTGCTCGATCGGCTTCTACTGCAATCTTCGCGTGGCCGAAGGCCTGTCCCACTCCGGTATTCCCTGGCTTCCCTCTTCGCTGGCCGGAATCTTCGTGGGCTCGGTGTGGAATTACGGGGTCAGCTCGATGCTGGTGTGGCGCGTCAACCGCCGCTACCTGCGCACAGAAAAAGCAACTGCGTCTCGATCTGCCGCCCCGGCGGCCGCGGTCCGCGTTACCGGGACGCTTTAAGCACCTTCGGCACGATCCGATCGGTTTCCTGATAGACCAACCGTTCTGAATCGGCCACCCAGCGGGTGTTTTCGTAAACGTCGTAGCTTAAATATTCGACGGCGGCGGCATTACGATAGACCGGACGCCACCAGGCGGGCCGTCCGGCCACCATCGATCGCAGCCATTGATCGTGCGGGTAGTTGCGTCTCGGAGCGCGGTACACAACACAATATTTCACCGGCATACGCTCCATAAAGGCCTCGAGTTCCTCCTGCGAGCGGTAAAAGGGCTGCCAGTCGCTACCGTTCCAGTCCTCTTTGCCGAGGATCTTGGTGGGCCGGACCAGAATCCGGTTCGGACGCGAAGCTTCCGTCTGCGCAAACTCGGCAATCCACGCCCCTTCCCGCGCCGAAGGCGTCAGAACCGAGCCGGGAGTCTTGCCGTCGCGCTGTTGTACGAAGACCACGGCTGCGTGGATATCGTTGACCGGCGGAAAGCGGAAATTCATCCAGTTCTGCGCCGCGAATACCCCTAGCGCGAGTGCCATCGCGATCGCCTGCCGGTTGCGATGCCGTAGCAGGATAAGCAACAGTTGCGCCGTCAAAAAGACAATCGCCATATACGGAAGGGTCAGCAACCTCGCCTGCACCGGCACTTTGGCCAGGAAAATACTGATCGAACAGGCCGGCAAAATGGCAATCATCGAGGCTGTCAGGCCATCCATCGTTTTCCGTCCCGAACGAAGCATCACGAGAAGGACACCCACGCCACCCGCTGCTGCCAGGGGAAACAGGAATGAGTTCTGCTCCCAAAGAGTGCGCGCGAAGTGGCGCTGAATTCCCCAGAAACCGGGTAGCTCCAAACCATGAATCCCCAGCAGCAGCACGGATCGCGAAATGTAGAGCCACGGCGCATAAATCAAGATCGGGAGAGCTCCCCCAAACCATAGCGCGGGTTTGCGGATCAGACTCCAAGACCCGGTTCCGAGAATCACCAGGGGTGGAACCAGCAGGACGAAATACGTGCTGTTCTTAGTGAGCAGCGAAAGCCCCCCGAATACGCCCATTAAGATGGCATCCCACGGCTTCTGGGTATCGTAGTAGCGAACGAAGAAGAGCACCGTGACGAACGCGAACAGCGAACACGTCAGGTCCGCCATCACCATGCAGGCACTCCACTGTACGGCCGGGGTCAGCAAAAACAGCGCAGCACCGGCAGCCCCCGTCCAGGGTCCGAACTTCTGTTTGAGAGCCGCATAGAGGAACGTGGCGGCGGCGGCGGCGGAAGCCGTCACCAGCCAAAGCGCCGAACTCCGCTGAACGCCGAACAGCAGCATCCAGAGGCCTTCGATGCAGTAGAACAACGGCGGCCAGACGCCCAGGGCGAAATAAGGAACGCGCGCGTAATAGTCCTGCACAAAGCGAATCGGGCTTTGCCCGAAAAGGTGCGGCACATAATCGTGAATCAACAGGCCGGCAACGTAATGGGCAGGCTCATCGGGAAATCCCCCAAAGGCGGCATGAGATGCGCTGGCCTGGCTCTGAATGAGCCAGATCAGCAAAAGACTGCTGGCAAACATCAATCCGATATCCCACCACGTTTTGCGCGAGGAGCTTTGCGGTATGGCGGTTGACCGGGATCTTCCGGTGGACTGGGGATTCGGGCCGGCTACGCTATTCATAATGAGTATCGGTAAGGAAGTGCATTTACAGCGGCTTGATACAAGGCAACTCCGAGTCCATCAGGCAGTAGTTTGATATCCACGATTTAAAAAGCAGGTCCTGCAAGAGGTTGGCACATACCAGGTAATGAAAGGCGTTATTTTCGCAAAGATTCCCAAACTATCGGGATTGGCGAATTCGATGACCTATCGAGTATATCCGTTCTGCCGCACTTTCCCGCATCCAGCGGCGCAATCCGATATACGAACGGTAGGCGGAACCGAACGGGTGTCGAAACCAGCCTGGGGATTTCAGATAAAAGGTATCCAACCGGGGCAGCGCGGCGCGATCCGCATCCGCCCGGACAAAATCCAGTCTCGTGCCGCAACCGATCGAGAATTCGCGGCGGACCAGCGCAGCCGCCGTCGCATTCATCGATCCGTAAGGATAAGCAAACGTCGACACGGCGCGCCCTGTCTGGTGCTGAATCTCAGCGCGCGAATCTTTCACCTCCCGCTCCACCTCCGCCGGACTCAAGGTGCTCAGGTCGGGATGGTTTACGGTGTGGGCTCCGAACGAAAACAGTGAGGGTAAACGGCGCAGCCCCGCCCAATCCATCAGCGGCATTTGCGGTATGCCCGCAGGCTGGGTGGGCCAGTTGTTGTGTTGGCCGCAGTATCCGCTGACCACAAAAATGGTAGCCGGCAGCCCCAGACGCTCGAGCACCGGCGTGGCGTACGCCGCTACGTTCGCAAAGCCATCATCGAAGGTGATAGCCACCGCGCCGGGGTTATCAAAAATGGCTTCGAGTGGGACCACTTTCACCCCGCTTTCCGCCAGCGATTCCATTTGACGGCGGAACAGATCCGGGGCCACCGAAATCACCGAGCCGCTGTCGTCCAGCGAATGATACGTCAGAATTGCGAAATCCGCTGATCTCATTGGGAAAGGGTCGCCGCCTGTAGTGTCACGTTGCCGAAGGTTGTGGACTGATTGGTGAACGTCACTGTCAGCGTCTGTCCCGGCGAAGCGGCGCGGTATACCAGGGTATAAACTCCGAGCGTGGTGACGCCAGCACTATTGCTGAGCGATCCGTCTACAAAATCGACCGCGCTGCCATCGCTCAAAGATGCCACTATTTGGCCTTGCGCACGCCACGCGCCCACATAAACCTTCAGAGTACGGGAGGTGGTGCCGGCCGATACCGTAAGCCGGAAGCCTTGATTCAACCCGGGGACGTAGATGCCGGTGGTGCTGTTGGTCGCCGATAGAATCGGGGTGCCATCGGTCCAGGTGAAGCCCACCGCGTTATTCGCGTATCGGCCCGGTGTGCCGCCGACCAGCGTGAAATTGCCGATCTGCTCCACCGCACCCGATTTGTGATCGTAATCCGCCACGGTATTCAGGCCCCAGTGTGTCCAATCGATGGTTCCTTCGGTGGTCAACTGTACCGGACCAACCGGGACCGCCATGCTTCCGGTCACGGTGCCGCTGCCCGGGATCGCGGTCAGAGTGAGACTGATGTTGGTAGTGTGAACCAGGCTTCCGCTGGTCGCCGTAATGGTCAGCGGATAAACTCCGGGGGCGGCTGCCGCGGTGGTGCTCAGGGTCAGCGTCGAACTGCCGGAACCGCTCACCGTGCCGGGGCTGAAGCCCGCGGTCACCCCCACAGGCAGCCCGGTCAGCGTGAGATCGGCATTCCCGGTGAATCCGTTCTGCGCGGTAATCGTCACGGTGTAGGCCGTAACGCCTCCCACCACGATGGTTCTGCTGGCGGGAGCCGCGCCGACCGTAAAGTCAGGCGGCGGAGTCACCACTAGGCTGATGTTCCCCGTATGGGTCAAGGCTCCGCTGGTCGCGGTGATGGTTAGGGGATACGTGCCCGGAACCGTGCCGCTGCCCGGAGTCAGGGTCAGGGTCGAGCTGCCAGCGCCGGTTACCGTGCTGGGACTGAAGGCAGCGGTCACGCCCGAAGGCAGCGTGCCTACCGAGAATCCGACGATTCCGCTGAAGCCATTCAGCGCCGTCGTAGTCACGGTATACGCCGCATTGCCCCCGAAGCCGGCGCTCTGGCCCGGCGGCGCCGCGGCCACTACGAAGTCGGGTGATAGAGTGCCGCCCGAAAGAGTCGCAGCCTGCAGCGTCACGTTGCCCGCCGCCGTGGTGTTGGTATAGGTCACTGTCAGCGTCTGGCCGGGCGCTCCCGCCGCATAGACCACCGTGTACACGCCAAGCGTGGTCGGTCCCGAGCTGTTGAGCACCGAGGTATCGACAAAATCCGTCGCGCTGCCGTCGCTCAAATGCGCGACGAACTGGCCTTGCGTCCGGAAGGCGCCGACGTACACCTTCAACGTCCGCACCGTGGTATCGGCAGGCGCTGTCAGGCGGAACCCGTTCTGGCCTGCTATGTAGATTCCCGTGGTGCTGCCGGTGGCCGTACCGTTGGGAGCACCGTCGGTCCAGGTGAAGCCTACGGCATTGTTTGCATAGCGCGCCGGGGCTCCTGAACCAACCACGGAGTAATTGCTGATCTGCTGCGTGATCCCGGTCTTGTGGTCGAAATCCGAGGCGACGTTCAGACCCCAGTGGGTCCAATCCGTGCTGCCTTCCGTGGTGAGCTGGACCGGGTTGGCCGGAATCGCCATCGACCCGCCCAGCACGCCGCCAACCGGCACCGTCACTATTAGCGTGATGTTCGCCGTATGGCTGAGGGCTCCGCTGGTTGCAGTGATGGTCAGCGGATAACTACCGGCGGGTGCTGCACCGGTCGTGCTCAACGTCAACGTGCTGGTTCCGCTTCCGTTCACCGATGCCGGGCTGAATCCGGAGCTGACGCCGGCGGGGAGCCCGCTGACTGAGAATCCGGTGCTGCCAGTAAAACCGTTCTGGCCTGCAATCGTGATCGTGTACCCGGTACTGCCGCCCGCCACGACGGTCCGGTTCGAGGGCGTCGCACCGATAGTGAAATCAGGCGCGGGCGTAACCACCAGCGTGATGCTCGAGGTGTGGCCCAGGCTTCCGCCGGTGGCAGTGACGGTCAGCGGGTAGCTGCCGGTCGCAACCGCGCCGCTGGTGGTTAGGGTGAGTAGCGAGGTCCCGCTGCCGGTGACCGTGCCCGGATTCAGCCCTGCCGAGACTCCGGCGGGGAGTCCGCCGACGGCAAATCCGATGCTGCCGGCGAA